>NZ_BDUD01000001.1:1815820-2115820 GCF_003113895.1 Nostoc commune NIES-4072
TAAGCAATCAATGGGAATAGCACCTCACCAATATATTACTAAATGTCGAGTCGAAAGAGCAAAATATTTACTTGCAAGTTTTTTTATTTGTTAAGCACAAATTGCTCTAGATCGTGAAACTGCCCTTTGAAGAAGCGATACTCTTTCAGTACACCCTGACTCTGAAAACCTAATTTTTCTAGCAACTTTTTAGAAGCTATGTTGTCCAGCATGACTTGGGCAACAATAAAACGCAAACCCATTTGCTCAAACCCAAATTGCAAGATGGTACGCACTGCCTCAGTCATAATGCCTTGCCTCCAAAAAGTATTGGCAAGCTCATAACCGACCTCAGCAGACTGTTCTTGTGGGTTCCATGTAAACCCACAGGAACCAATCACAACGTTGTCTTGCTTACGTGCGATTCCCCAGCGAATTCCTTCTCCTCGCTCAAACCGCTTGGCTCTACGTCCAACAACAGCAATCGCTTCTTTAATAGAAGTGAAAGTATCAAGATCGTGAAACTGAGTCACGCCTGGATCGGAGAATACAGCAAAGATAGCCTCAGCATCCTCCAACGTTGTCTCACGAAGAAGGAGCCTTTCTGTTTCTAATTCAGGAAAGGAAGATAGTGAGAAATCGTTGCTCATAGTTGCGACAAGATGATCTGGGGTTAGAGCTAACTTAGCGATCGCTACAATAACAAGACAATTTCATTAGGCTCAAGGTTGAATAGTCTTTGCCGACTGGTTAAATAACAAATCTCGTGACTTATCAGGATCAATCGCTTGAGCTTTGAATGCTTCTGCTTTCTCGTAAGCGCGAATTGTTGCAGGACGGGCTTTAATTGCCTCAAACCACCGTTTGAGATTAGGAAAATCTTCTAGATTCTGACTCTGGCGTTCATAGGGCACAATCCAGGGATAGGCAGCAATATCGGCGATAGAATAATCGCCAGCCACAAATTCTCTATCTGCTAGTTGCTTATTCAGCACTCCATATAAGCGTCCCGTCTCATTCACATAGCGGTTAATCGCATAGTCTATTTTTTCGGGAGCGTAAGCGTTAAAGTGATGATTTTGTCCGGCCATTGGCCCCAGTCCTGCCATTTGCCAGAACAACCACTCTAAAACTTTAGTGCGATTACGTAAATCTTGGGGGATTAATTGCCCGGTTTTTTCTGCTAAATATAACAAGATTGCACCAGACTCAAATACCGAAATCGGCGCACCTCCATCTGCTGGTTCGTGGTCAACAATCGCAGGGATGCGATTGTTAGGAGAAATATTCAGAAATTCGGGTTTAAATTGATCCCCAGCACCAATATTCACAGGAATTATGGTATATTGCAAACCGACTTCTTCTAAGAAAATTGTAATCTTATGACCATTTGGGGTTGTCCAATAATAAAGATCAATCATGGTTATTTTTCCTAAAATTGTGCGATTGTTTTTTAAGCCAATGGTGCGGACACCTCTTTCGCATTTCTCACAAAATTTGAAAAAAAAGGGGGCAAAAACTTAAAACCTGTATACACAATAAGCATTTTAGCACTTTATACCCAAAAGTATTGCCCTTAGAGGTAAGATGAGAAATCGCTGTCAGGTATGGAGCTACAGCCCCATACTGGACTATTATGCTGGGCTATTACTGATTTTGCATTATTAAAAAAGACGAGATGCTTAAAAAAAATTAACTTTTTAGCTTATCTGTAGAAAAGATGGCACTTTTCAACAAGAAGTTGATGAAGTTAAATTGTCAATCCAGAACCTAGAATTTCAAGGACTTAAAGAGTAACTTATGAGTGAAAAAACATTAAAGGTGATTGAAGTCAAGTTATTACCGAAAGGAGATTATATTTCGTCAGGATTTTCCACTATTCAGCCAGATTCCTATTTTCCCAATATAAGTTTAGGAAATAAATATGATTCTTTTTGGCTTTACTTGCGGCGGGATATTACTCATAACTGGTACGTGGATAAGCGAAAGCAGAATGTAGGATTTGTCAGCAGAGATGAAGCTCATATTTTATACAATACAGCCTTAAAATTTAAAGGGAAAAAAGCTTTAGAAATAGGTTGTTGGATGGGTTGGTCAGCTTGTCATTTGGCTCTAGGAGGAGTAGAGCTAGATGTCATCGATCCGATGCTATCCGAAGAATTATTTAATGAAAGCGTCACAGAGTCACTAAAGTCGGCAGGTGTTAAAGAATCTGTAAATCTAATACCAGGATGTAGCCCTGAAAAAGTAGAAGAAATTGCAAATAAATTTCAACGTAAATGGTCGTTGATATTTATAGATGGTAATCACGAAGCACCTGCACCGCTCAATGATACAATTATTTGCGAACAACTTGCAGAAGCAGATGCTTTAATTTTATTTCATGATTTGGCTTCTCCTGACGTAGGCCAAGGTTTGGACTACTTAAAAGAAAAAGGATGGAACACAATGGTGTATCAAACTATGCAAATTATGGGAGTTGCATGGCGGGGAAATGTTGAGCCTGTAATACATCAGCCAGATCCTAAAATTAACTGGCCCTTACCTCCACATTTACAAGGTTATTTTGTAAGTGGTTCAGTTCAAACTGCGGCGGAAGATAAATTTGCAGAAATTCTCAGAGCAGTTCGACCATATACTTTATTGAGTGAAAGAAAGTTATTCTCGCTTTATAGTCAGGCAAAACAACTATATTGTTATCTTTTTTGGCTGCCAAAAATGTTAAGACAAGCAATCGCTAGAAACAAACCTATCAAACACGACTAGCTTTAACAATTGCAATATTTGTCTCTCTACAGCAAATAAGCTATCACAAGCGGCTGGCTGTGTAGCTAATTTTATTGCTTAGTAGTCTAAAAGTGCATGAGTCATTTTTGAAGTGTAGTAAACAAAAAGCTCTGCCTTTAGTTGTTTCAAGAAGGCAGAGCTTAAGTAAGTGCATTTCTCGGCTAGAGTTAAGAAATGAGGTATAAGTTGTTTAAGTTTTGTTAGTCTAATTTCCGTCTATTTGGTTTTTTCCCACAATTCCAGTTGCTTCTAAAGCTAGCTCACCTGCTGTGTAGAGTCCAAGTGCTGTCATGCCTCCAGCCTGAGTCACTGCGCTGCCTGCATTATTCAAAGTTTTGATTGTCGCATGTTCAACTGTTTTTGTAATTTTCTTCCACCAACTTTTACCTCCTGTTATTTGTTCGCAACATTCATCTGATAAGTCTTCAAACAATTCTTCTTGGTTTTCAACTATCAGGCTTTTGTTTACAGACATAGTGAATTATTCTCCCAAATAAAGAAATACGAAAATTTCTTTTTTATGTTTTGAGCAAGAAAATAATATTTTTTCTTCCTCTGACTATTAATTAGATTAATCAAAAAGAATGTATATGCACAGACTTGACAATCCATATTTGGGAAGATAGCAAGCTTTATGACAATTTTTTTGCTCTTTTTTCAGTATTTATTATGAGCATTTTTCTTGTCTAAGTTTAGTAAGTAAATATATGGAATTTAATCCGTTATATAGCCTTTATTACTATAATTATCAAGCTTTTCAATATATAATATTTTTGATATGTTGAGATATAAATAATATTTATAAAAGAATCATAAATTATTTATAGCCTTGCAGGATTTGTTTAAAGTTATCAATAAATATTTCTAAGTTGTTTCTACCTATTTTCGCTGAAATTGATTTTCTAAGCAGGTATCAATTGTATGAAACGCTAGAGTGGCGTAGCTGCTGTGGGTTACAAACAAGACATTGGTTTTCGTTTTCGCATGTCTTTGGGTGGCGCGATCGCGTAGGGTGAGAAATCCCTCTGCGAACAATCGCCTTAATTAGTCTTGACTTAATATTTTGCCTTGTCCGTTATCGAAAACCTTCATCTTTGCGGTGATTTGGCGATCACAGCCCAAACTCTATGGTGAACCTGAAGAATTGGCGTAGGATATTTTGTTTCGAGTAATGTCGCCAATTCCTGATCAAATACTTCTACCAATTCTTGTGTCATACTGGCTCCCACGCCTGCACTAGCACGAATTCGCCCCCGCCAAGCTTCGTGTGTATAAGACACAAAGACATCGTAAGAAAATGTGCGGATTTCTCGGAATCCTCCTTCGCCAATGTCTTGTAACCACAAGGGATACATTCCATTACCACCATCCAAATTCCACGCTGGATTATGAGCCTTGATCAATTGTTCTGTTGCTTCAACGACATTACCTTTTAAGGGTATCCAATCAAAATGAGCGATCGCGAGCGAGCCATTTTTTCTCAATATCCGAGTAATTTCTTGGACAGCACGCGGACGATCAAACCAATGCCAACACTGTCCGGCTGTCACTACATCCGCACTTGCATCTGGTAACTCGGTATTCTCGGCAGTTGCGACTCGATAATCTACTTTGAGTTCGATAGATTCGCTTAACAGTCTCGCTTGTTCTAAAAGTGATGCTGATGGATCTATGCCAATGACATAAGCACCTCTATCGGCAAAGCCCCGCGCTAGTGTTCCTGTTCCTGTACCAAGGTCAACAATATTCTGCCCTGGTAAACCTATACCATATTCAGACAGTCTGTTAAATAATGAACTGGGAAAGCCAGCGCGGTGTTTTGCATAATCAGTAGCAGTTGCACCAAAATCAATATTCATACCTGCAAAACTATTCTTGTAACAATTGTTTTGGCTAAAAGTTCTCTACCCACGGACGTAGTTCTACTTCATAAGTCCAAGCACTACGGGGTTGGCGTAAAATGCTGAGATAAGTTTGAGCGATCGCATCTGGGTCAAGGGTACTATCAGGATTATCTGCTGGATCTTGGCGGACTGTGGAGCGGATTGCACCATCAATCACGAAATGCGCTACATGGATATTCTTTGGTGCTAATTCTCTAGCAATACTCTGAGCCAAACCGCGCAGTGCAAATTTACCCATTGCAAAGGGAGCAGACTCAGCATAACCCTTAACACTCGCTGAGGCTCCAGTAAAGAAGATAGCACCGCCACCAAGTTGCAAAAACCTTTTGGTAGCAGCTTGGGCAACGAGAAAGCCACCATAAGCAGTTACATCTAGGGTTTTTGCCACCTCACCAGGGTCTAGATCAACAAGAGGCCCCCGCACTCGGTAACTAGGATTGTAAACGACAATATTCGGGGAACCAATTTTATGATCAATATCAATAAATAACTGTTCTACTTCATCTGGGTTTGAGGCATCAGCAGCAAAACTAACTGCGCCAATTTCACTGCTCAATTGAGTCAGTTTTTCAATTTGGCGAGCCGCTAAAGCTACGGTGAATCCTTCTTTAGCAAATAGGCGGGCTAAAGATGCGCTTAGTCCACTACCTGCACCGACAATTAAAGCTGTTGTTGCCATATTTTAAACCTGTAGTGCTTATTCTGCCTAGCTTAGAGCTTTTCTTAATACTATTCGATTAAGACATTTATAGATTAAGAATTGAGCGTGACTGAAGATAACTCTGAATTGCCCTTAGTAGGACTTTGACCAATTTGCAGTACACAAACTGCGGCAATTAGACAGAGAATGCCTGATAAAATAAACGCTTGTAAATAACTACCCGTCCAAGTTCTCAACACTCCGGCTCCAAAGGCTGCTGTGGCTGCACCGAGCTGGTGTCCTGCGACAATCCAACCAAACATCACGCCGACATTTTCTTTACCAAAGACATTGGCAACAAGACGCACCGTCGGTGGTACAGTGGCAATCCAATCAAGTCCATAGAAGACGGCGAAAATGGAAAGTCCATAGAAGGAGAAGTTGAAACTGAAGGGCAAGAAAATCAAAGACAAACCCCGTAGTCCGTAGTACCAAAACAACAAGTAGCGATTGTTCCAGCGATCGGATAGCCAACCCGACATAGTAGTTCCAAAAAAATCGAATAGTCCCATGATTGCCAAAAGACCAGCAGCCTTGACTTCCGGGATACCGTGGTCAATACAAGCAGGAATCAAATGAGTTCCAATTAACCCATTTGTGCTAGCACCACAGATAAAAAAGCTACCAAATAACAGCCAGAAATCTCGATTACGCATTCCTACCCAAAGAGCGTTAAGGGTGGAAGTGATGGAATTTGCTCTAGGCTGTGATAATTCCACAGTTTCACTGTTATCGCCAAAGGGTCGCAAACCGACATCCGCCGGACGATCGCGCATAAAAGCTGCGATCGCTGGAATAATTAGAACTGCTGCACCAGTAAGAGCTAGAGCAGCAGTTCGCCATCCAAAGCGATCGGCTATTGAGGCCAGCATGGGCAGAAATACCAGTTGCCCCGTGGCAGTACTGGCGGTTAAGATGCCCAGAACTAGACCCCGCTTTTCCAAAAACCAGCGATTGACAACAATAGCACCCAAAACCAGGGCAATAACTCCGCTACCAGAACCGACAACTACACCCCACAGCAAAACTAGCTGCCAGGAAGCGGACATCAAAGTAGTTAAACCGACACCGAGAGCAATGACAGCAAGTGAGAACACCATCATCCGGCGAATGCCGATCCGCTCCATAACTGTAGCGGCAAAAGGGCCAATCAGTCCATAGAGTACTAAGTTAATGGAGATTGCCAAAGATATAGTTGCTCTACTCCAGCCAAACTCCTGTTCGAGAGGCACTATAAAAACTCCAGGAGCAGAACGAATTCCGGCTGCAACGAGCAAGGCTAGGAATGTTAAGCCAGCTACAATCCAGCCATAATGGAACGAACGACGCGCTAGGAAGGAGGGTAAGGACATGGTTGGGGCAGGGGGCAGGGGGAGCAGCTTCAAAGGTTCGTTGGCGAGTATAAAAGACTCATTCACGAGTATAAAAGACTCGTCGGCGAGTATCAAAGACTCATTCACGAGTATCAAAGACTCGTCAGCGAGTATCAAAGACTCGTCAGCGAGTATAAAAGACTCATTCACGAGTATCAAAGACTCGTCGGCGAGTATCAAAGACTCGTCAGCGAGTATAAAAGACTCATTCACGAGTATCAAAGACTCGTCGGCGAGTATCAAAGACTCGTCAGCGAGTATAAAAGACTCGTCGGCGAGTATCAAAGACTCATCCCCTATTCTCCATGCCCAATGCCCAATGCCCGATTCCCCATTTAAAGAAAACTACCCTTCATAAGGATTACCAATTCTGTCTACAGAGACGTTGGAAGAGAATGGCAAACGACCGGGATTTAAGCGTGGTTCGGCTGCATAGCCAACAGGAACTAAAACAGCGATCGCTAAATCTGGATTATTCTCAGCACCAATCACTTGTTTTACCTGATCCTCAATCCAACCGTTCATAAAACAAGTGGATAATCCTAGACTTTCTGCGGCTAACACCAAATGAGTAGCGGCAATGATGGCATCTTTGATCGCATATTCGCGTCGTTTGTCGCCTAGCCCAGCTTGAAATTGTGGGATGGCGCTTTTAAAGTAGTTTACCGTGCCTTCATTCCATGCCCCAGTTTCAGTTGCCCTCTCAAAAATTGGGGTTAAGTCTCGTTCGCCTACGTTAGGATCGGCGGCAAAGACGAAGGTTACAGGTGCTTGGACAATTTGCTGTTGATTCCACGATGCTGCTGATAGTGCTGCCTTTTGCGCCTCATCTTGCACGAGAATAATTTGCCAGTCCTGGATATTAAAGCTGCTGGGCGCTGCCACGGTTAACTCTACCAGTTGCTTGAGCAGTTCTGGGGCAATGGGGTCTGTTTTAAAAGTTTTGATGGAACGACGTTGAGCGATCGCACTCGGTACATCTAAAGCTTGAGTTTGGGTGATGGAACTCATGAGATTCTCCTGATAGTTGAGTTATGAAAGGGTTTCAAATTTTACTCTGCCTAGAGTGATTCAAGAGCATTAGAGAACAGAACACTGTTATGTGTTCTTCTCTAATTGACATCTATATTAACTGGGTTAGAGATGTGCTCGTGGATAATACGCCATTGTCCCTGTCGGTTCTCCCATACAAGTGTCGCATGAGCCGTAATTACAACCGCTTCTTTCGCAATAGTGGTTGCGCTACTTTGGAAGATCAAAGCAGAGACGGCAATGTTATCATTTGTCCAGATCCGAATATCTCCAACTGGTTTAACTTGCCACTGGGCTATTGCAACCATGAAAGGCTTCCAGACTTCCTCATAGGATTGCCATCCTTGAATTCGAGTAGTCTGTGGTGAGAGAGTATCGAAGGCGAGGAATTTTTCATCTTGCCAGTAGAGAGTATCTAAAACAGAAAAATCAAATGGTTTATTGCCTGGACTAAATGCAGCTAGCCAATCGTTAACGCGTTCTTTGATTTTCGCTTCTTCTAAAGTCTCTTTCATAGTTTATAACCAACTTGCACAACCATTTTACCGATGTTGGTATCCTGAAAAAAAGCGAGAATCTCCTCAGAGTGAGTGCGGAACCTGGGTTTTAATTATTCAGATGAGATAAATTAGGTGTTGACTACCTGCTCATTAGCAGATGACCAAAATGGATAATCTGTATATCCTTCTTCGCCGCCACCATAAAAGGTTGCTTGATTTGCTTCGTTTAGTGGTGCATTTAAAGCCAAGCGTCGGGGTAAATCTGGGTTTGATATAAATAATGTGCCAAAGGCAACTAAATCTGCTGCTTTGTTTGCCAGTACAGCATCGCCTTTTTCACGAGTATAACCACCATTGACGATGAGTGTACCTGTAAAGCGATCGCGTATATGACTAGTGGATACAATTATCCCGCCATGTCTGATGTCTGCATCTGTTGCTTCATAAATATGCAGATATGCCAAATTAAACTGGTTCAACGCTTGAGCCGCATAACCAAATGTCTCCAGGGGATTGGAGTCACCTATATCGTTAAAAGTCCCACTGGGAGACAAACGTACCCCGACTCGGTTAGAATCCCACACACTAGTTACTGCTTCTGTGACTTCTAACAGGAATCGGGTACGATTTTCAATGGAACCGCCATATTTATCTGTACGTTGATTGGTGCGATCGCGCAGAAACTGATCTATTAAATAACCATTAGCGCCGTGAATTTCCACCCCATCAAACCCAGCCGCTAGGGCATTTGCCGCTCCCTGACGATACTGTTCGACTATCTGCGGTATTTCCGAAGTTTCTAAAGCACGGGGAATTACAAAAGGTTTTGGCCCCTCATAAGTTGCGGCGTCACCTTTAGGAGCAATGGCAGAAGGTGCCACAGGTAAAGCTCCATTCGGTTGTAAGTCTGGATGAGAAATCCTGCCCACATGCCATAGTTGCAGAAAAATTCTCCCTCCCTGCTGATGTACGGTATCGGTTACTAACTTCCATCCCTCCACCTGTTCTGATGAATGAATTCCTGGTGTAGCAGGATAGCCCTGTCCTTCAGGAGTTACCTGTGTTGCTTCAGAAATAATCAGTCCGGCGGAAGCACGTTGGGCGTAGTAGGTAGCATTAAGTTGATATGGTACGTTTCCCTTACCTGCCCTGTTTCGGGTTAAGGGTGCCATTACTATTCGGTTAGGTAGTTCCAGATTCCCTAATTGGTAAGGAGAGAATAAGTTGATATCACTAGTCATTGGTTTTATCTCCGTCATTAGTCATTAGTCATTGGGCATTGGGCATGGGGCATTGGGCATTGGGCATTGGGCATTGGGCATTGATTATTTCTTCCCCTGCCTCCCCTGCTGCCTCATCCCCCACTCCCCACTTTGTACAGACGCGATTCATCGCGTCTCTCCCCACTCCCGCCCAAACTAAACAATCGACCGAATAAGGCCACCATCTACCCGCAAAGCTGCACCATTAGTTGCTGAAGCTACGGGGCTAGAAAGGTAAACTACGATCGCTGCTACTTCTTCATTAGTTGCAAAGCGTTTGATTAGGGAACTTGGACGCACATTTTGAAAAAACTCAGCCTCGACTTGGGCGCGATCAATACTACGTTCCTGCGCCAGGTTGGTGATAAACTTTTCAACTCCTTCTGAACGGGTTGGCCCAGGGAGGACGGAGTTTACCGTGACTCCAGTCCCCACAGTCATCTCTGCTAAACCTCGTGCAATGGCTAGCTGTGCTGTCTTAGTTGTGCCGTAGTGAATCATTTCTACGGGAATTTGAATCGCAGACTCGCTGGAGATAAAAATTATCCGTCCCCAGTTTTGCTCTAGCTGCTTTTGCAGATATTGCCGACTCAAACGGACTCCGCTAAGGACGTTAACCTCAAATATGTTTAACCAGTCTTTATCAGTAATATCAAAGGAGGTTTTTGGCTCGTAAATACCTAAATTGTTTATCAGGATATCAACGTGAGGAACCTCTTGAAAGACTTTTTCTATCCCTGATGCAGTACCTGTATCAGCAACAACACCAGAAACTTTCGCGTCGGGTGTAGAATGCTTAATTTTAGCGATCGCTTGAGCTACTCGTTCTTCAGTCCGACCGTTGATAATCACTGATGCACCCTCTTGAGCTAACCCAAGAGCGATCGCAAAACCAATACCTGCGGTTGAGCCACTCACCAGCGCGGATTTACCATGCAATTTCAAGTCCATTTCGCTCTTTCCCCGTTAGTTGAAACAGAATTTAGGAATTGGGAGTAGGGAATGGGGCATTGGTGATTGGGCACAAGAGAGGGGCATTGGTGATTGGGCACAAGAGACAGAGGGGAAGGAGGAAGGGTGCAGAGGAGAGGAATTTTCTCCCTACTCCCTACTCACCTACTCGCTTTCACTTAAATTAAAGATGCTGTGCTAAGGTCTTATTCAAGGTGGTTTTTGGAACTGCCCCTACGACAGTATCAACCTGGCGACCTCCCTTAAAAACCATCAGTGTCGGAATGCTGCGAATTCCATAGTGGCTGGCGACAGTAGGATTTTGATCTGTGTTCAGCTTCACAAATTTCACCTGTCCTTCGTATTCAGCAGCAACTTCATCGACGACTGGGCCCACCATCCGGCAAGGGCCACACCACGGGGCCCAAAAGTCCACTAAAACTGGAATCTCACTTTCTAAGACTTCTTGCTTGAATGTGGCTTCTGTGACATTTGTAATGGATGACATAAAATTGCCTTCCTAATTAATTCTATAATTCGATAATATCGAATAATAAAAATATATGCCACCTGATGAGATAATGCAACTATGAGATTTCTTTATCATCCAGATAGAAAAAATATTTCTTTACCGGGAGTGCTGTATGCATTGGGCGATCCAGTCCGGTTAGAGATTGTGCGACGGCTGGCGACTGAGGGGGAACAATGCTGTGCCAGTTTTGATTTTGCGATCGCTAAGTCTACTATGTCCAATCATTTTAAGATTTTGCGGGAGTCTGGGATAGTCTTTACACGGAAATCCGGGACACAGCACATTAACATCCTGCGGCGTGAAGATTTAGAGGTGCTGTTTCCAGGGTTACTGGATGCGATATTGAAAGCGGCTCAACCATTGCCTGTTAGTCCTGCGAGTACTAAACAAACAGCTTCAAGGATTTAAAAGCATGGGGCGACGCTGTTTAAGAATCTTCTCGTTTTTTAATTTGTGTTTCTAAATCAGCAAAGATATCATGTTGTTCTCGAAAAGCCCTTGGAGTGGGAGATAACCCTAAATCTGTAGAGAGTAAATCAATACCGTCGATAATTTTGGGTATCTGAGCTTGATCAACTTGCAGGCTAAGAAAGCATTTCTCCCTGTAATCTGGTCTTTCCTGAAATAGTGCGATCGCTCTTTTCAAAGGGCGTATAACCTGATATGCTTTTTCAGCCTTTTCAATTGATGCTTGAGGTATTGGAGATTGTAGCCTAAGAACTGCTAGATCGATTAAATCTCTTGCCTCAACGCTGTCATCTGCATAACGATCAGAATTTGACAGCAGCTTAGAGGTAAAACAGTCATTGGAGCTTAAGCAGGGAACGAGTGACCAGTTTAGATATCTTGGTGGGTCTAGTTGAAAACGAGTTTCGGCAATAATTTCCGTTTTAATCGGTATATTATCCACAAAAACTATCATCCGAATTCCATATTGGTCAGTTGTGCTACGTCCAACTTGAATTTTACTTAAATCACGAAATAATGCTTCATGCCCACCCTCAAATACCACTGTCCGCAGGTATTTGTAGCCTTCTGTACTAACAGAAGCTATAAAATCAACGTCCTTACTCCAGCGATATTCTTCAAACTCAAATGCAAGAAGGGTTCCGCCACCGAAGTAAGCAGAACCCTTCCTAAGTATTTCAGAATCTAAAGATTCAAGAACTGTGAGAATTTGATTATGGTGTTCTAACCTGAAGGTCATAAACAAACTTGCAACCAGGATTTATAGCGTCTAGCTAGTTCCTGAACAAAATTGAGTTCTTCACCTTCAAGATTATTAAATAGATTATGATACTGCCAGCCACGCTCATAGCGACTCAGCATTTGTTCTGAAGTAAACCGATATACATCGGCAGTCTGCCAACAAATCGACTCCAGAAAAGGCAGCTTTTTGGGGACAGTAACAGGATTAATTGTGGGTGTTGCGGTTGTCATAGCTCTTTTAATCAACCACTTTCGGCTTATTTTTATTTAGATTAGCACTGTGGATATCCACATTTAATTTTATTCTAACTATAAATTATCCGAACTGGGATAAACTCTTCCTTTCCAAGCGCCGCCGCGCCCTTGCCAATGACGGAGTGCTGAGTCTAGAGTCATTAAAGTATAGAGAAAAGCGATCGCAGGTAAACTAAAGGCTAACCAAGGAGAACATTTATAAAAGCGGATCGTTGGGTAGTAAGCTAACGACATTAACAACCATCCTAATAAACCTGTAAGTGCGATCGCCCAATTACCCCAAATTGCACCCAGAACTACACACATCGGTGCAACTAGATAAATCAGAGGCATTCCTACTAAAGTTCCCAATAGTAGTAATGGAGAATAATTTAGTTGGGTATAAGCAGTACGAGCAACCATATCCCAAATTGTCGCCAGCGAGTTATATGGACGTAAACTGCGAGTCAAGTTACTCAATCCTAGCCAGATACGCCCTTGATTGGGGATTGGGGATTGGGGATTGGGGATTGGGTATTGGGAAAACTCTTCCCTAGTCCCCAGTCCCCAGTTCCCAGTCCCTCTCTTAACAGCTTGAGCTAGGGCGCAATCGTCGATTAAAGCTTGGCGAATGACTTGAATTCCTCCGATTCGCTCTAAAGCTTCACGGGCGATTAAAATAGATCCCCCTGCGGCGGCGGCTGTGGGATTGTTGGGATTATTTACCCAGCGAAACGGATAGAGTTTTTGAAAGAAAAACACGAAAGCTGGAATCAAAAGTTTTTCCCAAAAGCTTTCACACCTGAGCCGCACCATTACCGAAACCAAATCTAAATCTTCTTGCACAGCTTTAGCAACGAGTCGCCGAAGATTACTAGGATCGTGTTCGATATCTGCGTCGGTCAGCAAAAAATAGTCAGGTGCGAATTTACTAGCGCTGTTTATACCTTGCTCAACTGCCCAAAGTTTGCCCGACCAACCAAAAGGCAGTGAAACGCCAGAGATAATATGCAATTGTTGGGGTTTACCTACAGCGTGTGCAACTCCTTCGGCAAAATTTGCTGTTTGGTCTGTGCTGCGATCGTCTACTAAAAATACGTTGAAAGAACCAGGATAGTCTTGGAGTAGGAGCGATCGCAGCGTCGTTGGTAGCAATTCGGCTTCGTTACGGGCTGGAACCACGGCACAAACCACAGGTAACGATTGTAGCTGAGTTTCTGTAACCTCTAATTGCTGGTCTGTCCGCCAAAACTGTCCCCAAAAACACAGTAATCCTAACCAAATTGTCAAGGATAACAGCATCAATCCTAATACAATTACATCCATGACCTATTGCAAATTTTCAGTGACTCAGACAGAATACTATGTCTACTAAATAAAGAAAAATTTTTTCATCATAATATTGCCGTGTTCATAATTAGTGTTGGTGTTGAGGTTAAATAGGGTTTGATGCAAACACAAGACAGGGTAAAAGTCAATCAAGTTGCAACGGCGATCGCAGCCAGTCAAAAATATTTGCTTTCGATTCAAAATCCCGCCGGTTACTGGTGGGCAGAGTTACAATCTAATGTCACCATTACTGCTGAAGTCGTCCTTTTGCATAAGATTTGGGGAACAGACCACGGTAGACCTTTACACAAAGTTGCAGCATACCTGCGTCAAGAGCAACGGCAGCATGGCGGCTGGGAACTTTACTACGGTGATGGTGGAGAACTTAGCACCTCGGTTGAAGCCTACATGGCGCTAAGACTGCTAGGTGTACCAGCAACCGATCCGGCGATGATTAGAGCGAGAGCCTTTATTCTCCAACGGGGTGGGATCAGCAAAACTCGGATTTTTACCAAGTTGCACCTAGCCTTGATTGGCTGCTACAACTGGCGCGGTATTCCCTCGCTACCACCTTGGATAATGTTGTTGCCAAAAGCTTTCCCAGTTAATATCTACGAAATGTCTAGTTGGGCACGTTCTAGTACTGTGCCGTTGTTGATTGTGTGCGATCGCAAACCTATTTTTATCACCGATCCAACTATCAACCTAGATGAACTGTACGCTGAAGGCGTTGATCAAGTCCGGTGGGAATTACCCCAAGCTGGCGATTGGACAGATTTATTCCTCACCCTTGATCAGGGGTTCAAGTTTGCAGAAAGTCTAAATTTAGTTCCCTTTCGCCAAGAAGGCATCAAAGCCGCCGAAAAATGGATTTTAGAGCGCCAAGAAGCCACAGGTGACTGGGGTGGGATTATTCCGGCGATGTTGAATTCAATGCTGGCTTTGCGGTGTCTGAATTATGACCGAAACGATCCCATTGTGGAACGAGGTTTGCAAGCAATTGATAACTTTGTCATTGAAACAGAGGATAGCTATCGGGTTCAACCCTGTGTTTCACCCGTCTGGGATACAGCTTGGGCGATGCGTGCTTTAGTAGAATCTGGCTTTGCACCAGATCATCCCGCCGTGGTGCAAGCTGGAGAATGGTTGTTGCAAAAACAAATTTTAGATTACGGAGATTGGGCTGTAAAAAATCGTCAGGGAAAACCAGGGGCTTGGGCGTTTGAGTTTGACAATCGCTTTTATCCCGATGTAGACGACTCGGCTGTGGTGGTGATGGCACTACATTTGGCGAAACTTCCCAATGAAGAAATTAAGCAGGCTGCGATCGCACGGGCGTTAAACTGGATTGCATCTATGCAATGTAAACCAGGCGGCTGGGCTGCATTCGATTTGGATAATGATCAAGATTGGCTTAACTCCATCCCTTATGGCGACTTGAAAGCGATGATTGATCCAAATACCGCAGATGTTACGGCTAGAGTCGTAGAAATGCTGGGTGCTTGTGATTTGTCAATTGATAGTGATAATTTAGAGCGATCGCTTACTTATCTTCACAGCGAACAAGAAACCGAAGGCTGTTGGTTTGGTCGTTGGGGTGTAAATTATATCTACGGCACCAGTGGTGTTTTATCAGCTTTGGCGTTAATTGCTCCTCAAAGGCATAAACTCAGTATAGAACGAGGAGCAGCTTGGTTGGTTGGATGTCAAAACCGAGATGGGGGTTGGGGTGAGACTTGCCGCAGCTATAACGATCCCAGTCTTAAAGGAAAAGGAAATAGTACTGCATCTCAAACCGCTTGGGCTTTAATTGGCCTCTTGGCAGCAGGTGAAGCAACTGGTAAATTAGCTCTTGAAGTCATTGAGCGAGGAATTAGCTATCTCGTGGCAACTCAACAACCCGATGGTACTTGGTTTGAGGCTGACTTTACAGGTACTGGCTTTCCTTGCCATTTTTATCTCAAGTATCATCTGTATCAACAATACTTTCCTTTAATCGCTCTAGGTCGCTATCAAGCACTGATTCAAAAAGGTTAAGAGTAATTTATTGAAAGCAAGGGGAAACTCCATTCCCGGCTTCGTCTCGCTACGCTAACGTAGATGTACGAGGTTGTTTTCCTCGTTGCTCTACGGTGTACACACCTAACTTTTCACGTTATGTGGAAAAGTTCACGAAAACCTAACCCCCTAAACCTCTTCCCGACACAGGAAGGGGGAAAAATTCAAAGTCTCTCTCCTTTTAGGAGAGAGATTTAGAGAGAGGTTTTTCTGCAATGCCATTGCAGGTCAAGAGACTTGTGTGTATAAAGCGTAGTAAACCTTTGAAGCTTAGTCCCTAAGTATAGGAGAAAATCATGGCTAATTCATCATTTAATCTCTCTGACTTGAATGGCAGCAACGGCTTTGCTATAAACGGCTTAGATGGGAACTCAGGCTACAGCGTCAGTAATGCGGGGGATATCAACAACGATGGCGTTGACGACTTGATTATTAGCGCACCTCTTGCCAACCGCAATGACATCATTTTCGCTGGGGAAAGCTATGTGGTATTTGGGGGGGCAAATGTTGGCAGTAGCGGCGTGTTCAATCTCTCTGACTTGAATGGCACTAATGGCTTTACTATCACCGGCTTTGGTGGCGACTCAGGCAGGTCAGTCAGCAATGCAGGGGATATCAACAACGATGGTATTGACGACCTGATTATTGGCGCACCTTTTGCCTTTCGCAACGGCATCTCTCAAGTTGGGGAAAGTTATGTGGTGTTTGGGGGGACGAATGTTGCCAGTAGCGGCGCCCTCAACCTCTCTGACTTGAATGGCGCTAATGGCTTTACCATCACCGGCATTAATGAAATAGACACCATAGGCAACTCAGTTAGCAATGCGGGAGACATTAACAACGATGGTATTGACGACTTAATTATTGGGGGATTTGGGAAAAGCTATGTGGTGTTTGGGAGGACGAATGTGGGCAGTGGTGGCAGCCTCAACCCTTCATCCCTGGATGGCACTAATGGCTTTGTCATTAATATTGTGGGTAACAACAAATTCAGTCTCTCAGTCAGCAATGCGGGGGATATTAACAATGATGGCATTGACGACCTGATTCTTGGGGCGTATGAAGCCGACCCTAACGGCAAGGAGAATGCTGGGCAAAGCTATGTGATATTTGGGGGGAAAAATATCGGCAGTGGCGGCACTTTTAACCTCTCTAACTTAAATGGTACTAATGGCTTTGCTATTAATGGTATTGCAGCAGGCAACGAATCAGGCTTTACAGTCAGCAATGGGGGGGACATTAACAACGATGGCATTGATGATCTGATTATTGGGGCATCGCGTGCGCCCGCCAACGGCGTCAATCAAGCTGGGCAAACCTATGTGCTATTTGGGGGAACGAATATCGGCACTAGCGGCACTTTTAACCTCTCTGACTTGAATAGGACTAATGGCTTTGTCATTAACGGTATTACTGAGAATAGCTTCTCAAGCTCCTCAGTCAGCAATGCAGGAGACGTTAACGCTGATGGTATTGACGACCTGATTATTGGCGCACCTAATAGTAACCAAACCTATGTGGTCTTTGGGGGAAGGAATGTCGGCAAAAGTGGCAGCCTCAACCTCTCTGACTTGAATGGCACTAATGGCTTCGCCATTCCTGGGGGTGGCGCGATAGGTCTTTCAGTTAGTTCTGCGGGTGACATCAACAACGATGGCGTTGACGACCTAATTATAGGCGCACCTTTTGCCTCACCCAACGGCATCTCTG
Organism: Nostoc commune NIES-4072; assembly: GCF_003113895.1. NCBI lineage: Bacteria > Bacillati > Cyanobacteriota > Cyanophyceae > Nostocales > Nostocaceae > Nostoc > Nostoc commune. The sequence goes on from NZ_BDUD01000001.1 coordinate 1,833,381, forward strand.
GCGCTGGACAAAGCTATGTGTTGTTTGGGGGGCCAAATATCGGCGTCGGTACTCTTAAGCTGACGGGAACTCCTGGTGCAGATACTCTTGTAGGCACAGCTAGCAACAACATTATCGATGGTTTAGCTGGTAACGATACCCTAACAGGCGGTGGTGGTCAAGATAAGTTTGTGATTCGCCGAGGCGATGGCAATGACATCATCACTGATTTTGGCGGTGTAGGTAAAAGCCCAAATCCATCGGCGGCTGTGATTGCGAAAGTAGACACTTTGCAATTTACAGGGAGTGGCTTAACTGTCCGAAATCTGCTATTGACTCAAATAGGCAAGATTCTAGAAGTTACCTTTGAAAATGTGGCTAATACCAAAGTCACTCTGCAAAACTTTCAGTTGGAAAACTTGCATAATCTGAAAGCTTCTGGAACAAGACCAGCGATTAGTAATATCCTGTTTGATGGGCAAACTAGCATCACCAACTTTAATGTCTTTGATGCCAATTCCACTCAAACTAGCCTGTTTGAAAAAAATACGGTGACATTCCTCAATGACTTATCTAACGATATTCAGGGTTTTGACAACTCTGCTGATGTGGTCAATGCTCAAGGGGGTAATGACAAAATCGACGGCAAAAGTGGCAATGACCTGCTGCGGGGTGGCGCTGGTAATGATACTTTCATTGGTGGTGCAGGCAATGATACCCTTGTTGGTGGTGCGGGTGCTGACAGATTTTTGTACAATACCAATGCTGCCTTTGCTAGTGCTGCTGTTGGTGTAGATGCGATCGCTGATTTTAAACACTCCGAAGGTGACAAAATTATCCTGGATAAGACTACCTTTAGTGCTATTACTTCTGCTACGGGAACAGGTTTTAGTAATGCCAGTGATTTTAAAATCACTTCTTCAGCAGCGACCAGCACGGCAAAAATTGTCTATGACGCTGTGAGTGGACAGTTGTTTTATAACCAAAATGGTAGCGCGGCTGGTTTTGGTAGCGGTGGTCTATTTGCAACTCTGACTGGTGCGCCGACTTTGATAGGTTCAGACTTCATCATTCAAGCGTAGTTGATTAATAGGGCAGATACTAAGACACTTAAAAATAAAGGTGAGGCATAGCCCCACCTACGATTCTTAACTCAAAACTGTTACAGCACTTGCTTGAAGAAAGTCACTAAATCTTCAAGATTAGGTGTGTGAAGTAAATCTAATACTTCTGTGGCTTTTTCAGAAGGTATATAGTCATTTGGTACTCCGATGACTGAAGTTCCCAAATTTTGGGCGAGATGATACCAAAAAGCCAATTTACAATCAACGCTCATTGAAGTATAGTCCTGTGTGGGAATTTCCTTTTCCCCTGCTTCATCTGGGTGTAGCAACTGACGCAAAGCAATTAGCTGTTCTGCCTGGGACAAGTTTTGAATTTGTGCAAGCAAACTTGCAGTACTTTCATTTTGCACATCATTGAGAGCGATCGCTGGAATTTCATCAGAAATTTCAGTATAAAGTAATGCTAAAACCGTCAGGCGATCGTCTGTATCCAAACTCTGAAATTTTGATACACTTTGTTCTAAAAAGTTGACGTTCGTGGAAGTCATAAACACCTCATATTAACTACTTAAATAACTAAAAAAGTATCGATTTAACTTCAAATAAAACACTACATAAAGGTAGACTAGTAATATAAATTAGGCATATTTAAACCAACCAAAAGACAGATTAATCCAACTATAATTATTTTTAATATATTAAGTACAAAATAAAGAGCGTTACAACTATAGGGCACAACTCCATTCAAGATATAGATGAACGATGGACACAGAGGAAGAGTTTTAGTTTTTACTCTGGGTTTATTTATCAAAAAAATGAAAACGCCAGTCATTAAAATTCAGCTAGATATTAAGCGACTGGCGGGGCAAGCTTTAACAAAAGGGCTATAATACCCTTGCCATATTCATGAGGACGATGCTGCATATCGCAGGCTAGAGTTGGAACGCTACGCTAACACCAATTGCCTAAACCTAGCGAAGAGTAAAAGCATTCTGATTGCTGACTTCTACTACAACCAAATGAACTTGGTATAACAGACATCCACAGGGGCTAAAAAGGTAGCCAAGCAGTTTCAAAACTTCAAAAGTGCTAAATTTCAGCACCTGCTTTTGCTTCAGCGCCCATTGGCGAAACATAATCACGGAAAAGAGTAATTTGTTGCTCAAACTCTAATCCTTGAATTCTGCCAAGCAACTGTTGACATTCTGAGGGAAGTTCATAGTCAGAAGGTACAGGAATGATAGTACCCTGATCCATACCTTGAGATAATCTATACCAAAATAGTAGCTTAGTGGTATCACCTAAAGAACCATATTCACGAGAAATTTGGGTATCTACTTTATTAATCAAGTCACGCTGAACTTGTAATTGTTCTTCGTGAGATAATTCCTTAACTTGATTAAACAAACCTTCAGCAATTTCTGGGGAAACAGTGCTGGCGCCAGGAGCGGCTGGCGTAATTGAGCCACCCATTTCTTTGTAAACGAACCAAAACAAAGCCAGTTGTTGATCCACACCCAACTGTTGCCAAGCTTGAACATGTTCACGAATAGTTGGATCGCCAGTTTGTGTAAATGTCATTATTAACTCCGATTGCAATTAATCCATTTCATTAGCAAGGTTATCAAATGTACATTTAACCTTTTACCCTACTGAAGACAGATGTATTGGAATCAGAAAGAAGAACAATTATAAAGAAAACATAGATTGGGCAAACTGTAGTCCTGCATTAGAAGTATTACAGTTAAATAAAAACCAAATATCAAAAGCCAAAACAATACTTGCCTTTAGCACAGTAAAGGAGCTAACAATATTATGAAAAACTATTTCGGGAGATAGATGTTAATTTTATTGTGACAGTGCTTTTTAAGCACTGCCCAATTCAGTCATATTATTTATGAACAGCGACATCCAATTTTTGAATAGACTTCTTGCATAAGTCAGGAAAAGGTGAAGAGGAAAAAGTTTTGTATTATCCCTTTCCTCTTTAACAGTGAACAGTGAACAGTAAACAGTTATCAGTGATCTATTTATCCCTGGGTTTAAGTCCCCCACAAAGAGGTGGAATGCGTTGGTGGCGGGTCTAAATCCCCCACCATACGCCTGATAACTGATAACTGATAACTGATAACTGATTTAACCTTTACCCTTTTCCCCAAGAGGGCAAAAAGCACTTTTGTAAGAAGTCTAATGTACAGTAGGAATATGGCTTTTGCTTTTATCTAGCTTATTCTCGCCGATCTTGATAATCTTCAGAAGATTTCGGATCTAACTCCCAACGAGAATCGTCACGTTCTTCTAAAATATCGTTAGTATGCAGAAACTCAGAATCAGCCATTTCTAGCCCTACTGCTGCTTCTAGCTCCTCAGTTACATTTTGATCGGGAGTGGAAGTACTACCACCAACAGCTTCATCCCCAACTGCATCTGCATCTTGCCAATAAGCATCAACATCGCCACCAGTGAGTTCGGGACTAGTTTCTGTATACTCCTGTCTTTCTGCTCGTATTGAGCGCCCACCAATATTGTATCCCGGCAAGTCTTTCACACCAGTACCATAAGATTCGGTAATTTCCTGTGGCAAATCATTGGTTTCAACTTTGTCATTATGATTTTTTTCTGCCATGATACTAGCCCTTTTGTGCATTCTCACAATAACGTTTTCTTGTCACCCAGTTGTCTTACTAGAGATGTATAGCTTTAGAAATAAAATATCTATCCCCTTGGTACGAAGTTAAAGTACACATTGGGCCATACCATTGTAAATATGAATTCATGGTTAAGCAACTTGTAGTTGAAGTTTTTAGTTATGAGTTAGTAGCTCTAAAACCGAAATTATTCAGTAGCCAAGTTCTTACTCATAACTATTTTTTAGTTAGGACTTACGCAAAAATTGCTAAAAAGCTTAATTTCTCGAACCGCCAAGACGCCAAGAGCGCCGAGAATTCGTAGAGTGTGCGTAAGTCCTATTAGTATTAAGCAAAAAATCAAATTTAAGTTTAGCATTTAACTTTATATTCATGCTTTTAACTAAAGAATTTTGAGAAGCGGAGGTCAACAGTGGAATACGATGAGTTCATTACACATGTACAAAGCCTTACCCAATCAGATTCTCGTGAAGAGGCAGAACGTGCTACCCGTGCCACACTAGAAACCCTTAAAGAACGGATAGCAAATGATGAAGCAGAAGAACTAGCTGCAAATTTGCCCCAACAACTAGGTGATTATTTGCGAGGAAAAGAAGGGGATAGTGGTGGCTCTTTCAATTTTCAAGAGTTTATTGCCCGTGCAAGTCAGAAAGAAAATATAGAACCAACCACTGTGGCAATTCATGTTCGGGCTGTATTTACTGTGTTGCAAAATGCTATCAGTCCAGAATTATTTGATACCTTGCATTCCCATTTGTCTCACGATTACGAAGAAATGTTTGGAACTTGACCAACAATTTAAGTTGCTGCATAGTAGGCAATTAAATATCACAAGAAATTCTAGCTGCTTAACTTTTGTAATCAATAAATATTGTAGCTAGTTAAATACTAAAAATAAACAGGTAATACAATCAATGACTGAGTATAACAATCATTCCGGTAATAAAAAAGTTGCCATTCTCATTGAACATGCGGTAGAGGATGCAGAATTTACAGTTCCTTATAATGGACTAAAACAAGCAGGAATGGAGGTAGTAGTCCTCGGTTCTCGAATGAATGAAAAATATAAGGGTAAACGCGGCAAACTTAGCATCCAAGCTGATGGTACTACTACAGAAGCGATCGCAGCCGAATTCGACGCTGTGATCATTCCTGGTGGGATGGCTCCCGATCAAATGCGGCGGAATACCAACACAGTACGTTTTGTCCAAGAAGCTATACAACAAGGAAAATTAGTCGCTGCTGTTTGTCATGGCCCACAAGTTTTGATTGAAGGCGACTTGCTCAAAGGTAAACAAGCTACTGGTTTTATTGCTATTGCCAAGGATATGATTAACGCTGGCGCAAAATATCTAGATGAGCCGGTGGTAGTTGACGGAAATTTGATTACATCCCGTGAACCTGGAGACTTGCCAATTTTTACCACAGCTATTTTGAGCCGTTTGGGTTATGGTGGCAAAGAAGCTGCATTACCAAATGAAAAAGACACAAGTGCCCAATGGTGGAAGCTGGCTGATGCTTGGGGTGGCTCAACTAAAGGTGAGATCACCAAAGGTTTAAATAATGCTCTTGCTGGTGAACGTTATTCGCTAGAAGCATTTGAAAACTACTTGCAAAAGGAATCAGATAACGAAGTTAACTCAGTTTTTCAAGAAATAATTGCTAATAAACAGCGCCACATTCAAAAACTGGAAACCTATCTTCAGTTATTAGGCGAAAAACCTTCTTTAGGCGCAAATATTGCTAATCAGTATGCCAAGGTGAAAACTGCCTTAACAGGAAGTGATGACATATATCAGTTACGTTCTGCTTTAGGCGATGTGCAAACTGGTATCGGCGATGTTGGCAATTTGTGTGCAATGTTCACTGACCCAGTAGCAACTGCTATTTTCAAAGAAATTTACCAAGATTTATTGAAATACGAACAGCGATTAGTAGAACTGTATCGGGCGCGGATAGGCAGTCAGATTCAGCCTCCTAAGCCTACTACAGGGGCTGCTGTGTCAATGTAAGGTTTTTTGAACGTAGGCGGCTACCGAAGAGGCGCAAATAATACACAAGAAAGAAGAGGGTATTTGCGCCTCAATGGTGAATTTACAGTAATGGAGATATAAAAAGTGACTTCAACATCAGGGGATAAATCAAGTACAAACCAGCCAGAAGCTAGTGAAGTAGAGCGTTGGGCATCCCTTATTGGTGGCGGTGCAATGGTGCTGATGGGTTTAAGGCAAGGTTCATTGCGAGGAGCGCTGACAGCTTTAGCCGGTGGTGGTTTGGTTTATCAAGGTGCAACCAAGCAAAGCACAATCCAGAAAGCACAGGAAGCAATAGGTCTAAACCAACCCATCAAAGTTGAAAAAACGGTAACTATCAATAAATCGGCAGAAGAATTATATCGCTTTTGGCACGACTTTGAGAATTTGCCTACATTTATGAAGCATCTCAAATCTGTCAAGGTGTACGACGAAAAACGTTCTCATTGGATTGCCAATGCACCTTTGGATAATACAGTAGAATGGGATGCAGATATTCTCGAAGACCGAGAAAATGAATTTATTTCTTGGGCTTCTGTAGAAGGTGCAGACGTTGATAATTCTGGTTTTGTTCGCTTCAAAAAAGCACCAGGCGATCGCGGCACGGAAGTTAAGGTTGTTTTGGAGTATAACCCCCCCGGTGGAGCATTGACAGCTACCATAGCTAAACTTTTTGGTGAAGAACCAGAACAGCAAATTGGTGATGAATTGCGCCGTTTCAAAATGCTAATGGAAGCAGGCGAAATTGCCACAACTGAAGGGCAACCCTCTGGACGTAGCTAGTTATTCGCCCAATGCCCAATGCCCAATGCCCAATGCCCGATGCCCAATGATTAATAATTATGAAAGCAGTTTGCTGGAACGGTGCTAATGATGTGCGGGTACAGTCGGTACCAGATCCGACAATTCTCAACCCGCGTGATGCAATTATTAAAATTACTTCCACGGCGATTTGTGGCTCCGATCTTCATATATATGGCGGCTATATTCCCACAGTGCAACAGGGTGACATTATTGGTCACGAATTCATGGGGGAAGTCGTAGAAGTTGGTAAGGGAGTCAACAATTTAAAAATAGGCGATCGCGTTGTTGTTCCTTCTACAATTGGCTGTGGTAATTGCCATTATTGCCAAGGTGATATGTGGTCATTGTGCGATAATTCCAATCCCAACGGTTGGATTCAAGAAAAATTATTTGGCAATATCACCTCAGCCATTTATGGCTACTCCCACATGCTAGGTGGGTATGCAGGCGCACAAGCAGAATATATCCGTGTACCCTTTGCTGATGTGGGTGTCGTCAAAGTTCCGCCAGATTTGCCGGATGAGATGTTGTTATTCATCTCTGACGCTATTCCCACCGGTTATATGGGCGCCGAATTATGCGATATTCAACCGGGTGATACTGTAGCCGTTTGGGGTTGCGGTGCTGTTGGACAATTTGCCATGATTAGCGCCTACATGATGGGAGCCGAAAAAGTGATCGGTATAGATCGCTTTCCCGAACGCCTGGAAATGGCGAAAAAGTTTGCCAAAGCAGAAGTGATTAACTACGAAGAAGTTAATGCTGGCGAAGCGTTGAAAGAGATGACTGGTGGCCGTGGCCCTGATGCTTGCATCGATGCTGTTGGTTTAGAAGCACACGGTGTTGGTTTAGAAGACTTCTACGACCAGACAAAACAAAAGCTCAGATTGGAAACCGACCGTCCCCACGTTCTGCGGGAAATGATGGTCGCCTGTCGTAAAGGCGGAACTCTTTCAATCATGGGTGTTTATGGTGGTTTTGTAGATAAACTACCATTGGGTGCAGCCTTTAATAAGGGTCTAACCTTTAGGATAGGACAAATGCATGGACAAAAATATATGCATTCGTTATTGCAGATGATTTTGGACGGAAAACTTGATCCATCCTTCGTTGTCACCCATCAATTGCCACTAGAGCAAGCACCCCACGCCTATCACATCTTTCAACAAAAAAAGGATAACTGCATCAAAGTTGTTCTTAAACCCTGAATGGTGAATAGTCATTCAGCGTTTTGAATTGCACACCTAACATAATGCAATTGAGGTTTTTTATGAATCGAGTAACTTCTTGGCTACGAAATATTCGCATTTCTCAAATTCTTGTAGTTTTCCTAGTAGGATTTATGTTTTTACTGGGTCAAGCTTTTACCTACGTTAATGTAGCACAAGCTGATGTTAAAACTCCAGAGGGTACTTATTATAAAGGAGTACCAGACGGGCAAGGTGAAATCAGAAACGATACCCAAACAACAAATAGCCGAAATCCATTAAAAAGCGCTGCTGATAATATCCGCGAGAAGCTAAACTTGGATGAAGAGACTCCTCGCTCTACAAAAGAGTTTCTGAAGTCTACAAAAAATAAAGTAGAAGACACAGTTCAGCCATTGACTGAAACTAAAGAAGGTTATTACCGAACTGCTCCTAGAAAGTAACTCTAAAGATAGAGTCTAGATTTGCAGCAAATTTTGAGTCTAACTTTTTGACTCATACACTGCAAAACAACCTTTGAAAATTTACTGAGACGCGATAACTATCGCGTCTCAAAATCAGGCTAAATCGAGTGTTTATCTTGATATTAACGAGCCAGAAATGATAAGTAAGGACTAAATATTATGAAAGCAGTTTGCTGGCATGGAGCAAACGATGTGCGGGTAGATACAGTTCCCGACCCCAAAATTCTTAACCCACGCGATGCCATTGTTAAAATTACTTCCACGGCAATTTGTGGTTCAGATTTGCATATTTATGATGGCTACATTCCCACCATGCAAAAGGGCGATATCCTTGGTCATGAATTCATGGGGGAAGTCGTAGAACTTGGAAGTGCAGTTAAAAATGTGAAGGTAGGCGATCGCGTCGTTGTTCCCTTCACTATATCTTGCGGTAGCTGCTTTTTCTGCAATCGGGATTTATGGTCATTGTGCGATAACTCTAACCCCAATGCTTGGTTAGTAGAAAAGCAAATGGGACATTCGCCAGCAGGTCTATTTGGCTACTCTCATTTATTCGGCGGTTACGCTGGTGGTCAAGCAGAGTATGCACGAGTACCATTTGCCGATGTCGGTTTGTTCAAAATTCCCGATGGTTTAACGGATGAGCAAGTGCTATTTCTAACAGATATTTTCCCCACTGGCTACATGGCAGCAGAAAATTGCAACATTAAACCCGGCGATATTGTTGCTGTTTGGGGTTGTGGCCCAGTTGGACAATTCGCCATCAGAAGCGCATATATGCTAGGTGCCGAACGGGTAATCGCCTTTGACCGGGTTCCGGAACGGCTGCAAATGGCTAAAGAATACGGCAAAGCAGAAGTTCTCAACTACGAAGAAGTGAATGTAGGCGAAGCACTCAAAGAAATGACTGGCGGTCGTGGCCCCGATGCTTGCATAGATGCAGTGGGAATGGAAGCACACGGCACAGACTTTATGGCATTCTACGACCAAGTAAAGCAAGCAGTACGTCTAGAAACAGACCGTCCGACGGCATTACGCCAAGTAATAGTGTCTGCCGCTAAAGGTGGTCACGTATCACTTGCGGGTGTATACGGTGGCTTTTTAGATAAAATCCCGATGGGTGCTGCTATGAACAAGGGATTAACCTTCAAAATGGGACAAACACACGTCCACAAGTATCTAAAACCCTTGCTAGAACACATCCAAAACGGTGACATCGATCCAACATTTATCATCACCCACACCTTACCTCTAGAACAAGCACCCCACGGCTACGAAATTTTTAAGCACAAGAAAGATAACTGCATCAAAGTTGTACTCAAACCGTAGTAGGGAATAGGGAATGGAAACAAGGAAAATAACCATGCCCAATGCCCAATGCCCAATACCCAATGCCCAATACCCAAAGTTAAAACTATAAAGAGGCAAAAAATATGTCTGATACAACCGTTATCAAAGTAGACTCTAGCCATTCCCCTAAAGGTCAACTTGGTCAGAAATATCTTGCATCTGGCAAAACCATTTCCATGCGCCTATGGGAAAATGAGGAACCGAACGAACCTAAAGAGCCAACAGCACGAGAATATGAAACTGTTGGTTATGTAATCAGTGGTCGTGCAGAATTGCATATTGAAGGACAAACAATTTTACTCAGGGTTAGCGCGTCTCAAACCCTATTGACAAGGGGATTTGTTTGAATTAGGAACTGTACTGTACGTTCGCTCCTGATTGAACGGTGAGAGGAATTAATAGCTTACTGTCCAAGGAAACAACCTGATTCTGGATCTTAATCAAGCTAATACCGTGTAATACTTGGGGAAAGGTTTGAGATTAACGGTGTATTACATGGAAAAAGGAAATTAATTTGTTGGATGTACTCCATGAAATTAAATTGAATTCATTTAGAGGCTGTTATTTACCTATTAATAGGCATGGTCGGAGTCTTGTTTCCGTGTAATACATGGGGAAAGACTACAATTGAGAATTAGTTTAAAAGAAAGTGGCGCTATCTGAGGTAGGGTAAGATTTAATTCATCTAGGTGCAAGATCAAAGTCATGCCAATAGGATTTGAGAACAAGAAAAGCAAAACCAAAGCATCTTTTGCACCTAGCATAGATAGTAAAGACATTACCACTAAGTTTCAGGAATACTTCACACAAATAAAAGACCCCAGAGTGGAAAGGACAAGATATCATTTACTCACAGATATCATCACCATAGCGATTTTGGCAGTAATAGCAGGAGCGTCAGGTTGGGAAGATATTGAAGAGTATGGAATCAATAAACAGGAGTGGTTGAAAACATTTTTACAACTACCATTTGGGATACCCAGCCCCGATACTTTTAGGAGGGTGTTTGAAAGAATTAACCCAAAAGAATTTGAGCAATGTTTTCGGGAGTGGGTACAATCATTAATTGAGAAATTGGGAGTAGAAGTAGTAGCCATAGATGGCAAAACTCATAGAGGCTCATATGATCGGGAATCTCAGCTAAAAGCTTTACATACGGTCAGTGCCTGGTCGAGTGAACACCGTCTGGTCTTGGGACAAACAAAGGTCAGTGACAAATCCAATGAAATCACCGCAATTCCAGCACTGTTAGAAATGCTAGACATATCTGGCTGCATCATCACAATTGATGCAATGGGTACACAAAAATCGATTGCCCAGAAAATCATCGCGGCTGGTTCTGATTACATTTTGAGCCTGAAAGATAATCACCCTACGCTGCATCAACAAGTGAAAAATTGGTTTGAAATAGCACAATCTCTTGGGTTTAAAGATGTTGATGTGAATGTTAGTCAACGGGTAGAAAAAGGGCATCACCGAGTCGAAAATCGTCAGGTTTACACCGTGCCAGTGTCAAAACTTCCTGCACTTCATGAACAAGATTTGTGGACTAGTTTGACAACAGTAGTTATGGTAGTGCGTTCGATTCAGCATTGGAATCAGACTACCCATGAGGTGCAATTTTATATTACTAGTCTCGCCTGCGATGCTCACAAGATTGGTAGTGCAATTCGACAGCACTGGGGTATTGAAAATTCTGTTCATTGGACATTAGATGTCACTTTTAATGAAGATGAATGTCGAATTCGTTCTCTGCACAGCCCACAGAATTTTGCTTTACTACGTCGGATTGCTCTCAATGCCTTAGAACGAGAAACATCTTTTCATCGCAGTATCCGCCAAAAATCACGGCGAGCCGCGATGAATGATCAGTATATGGTTTCTGTCTTAGCGACGGCTCTCCCAAACTCAACACTCTCCTAGAATCCATTTGTCAATAGGGTTTGAGACGCGCTAACCCTGCAATTTTACTAGAGCCTGGGAGTTCTTGGGTAGTACCAAAAGGAGCCAGCCACACATACAAAATACTGGAACCATTCACGGCTGTTGAGGCAACCAGTCCACCTGCTCAAGTTCACGGACGGGATGAAAATTAAACCGCAAACATTATAGCGGTTCTCAAATGTTTGAATCTTACTCCCCTTCTCTTGCAGGGAAGTGCGAAGATTTCTGCAATTACTTTTTTCCCAAAGTAGATGAGTACGAACTCTTAATTACCAATAATCCCATTTTCCGCCGTCGAGTTCAAGGCATTGGCGCGATCGCCAAAATAGCAAATGCGATCGCCCTGTGCCAGTTGCGTAAGTCCTGATAGGTAAGAACCAACGAACAAACAGCGCGTATACTCTTAAAGCTAAGAGTTGAACTAATTAGACAGGCGATCGCCCAAATTCAAGATATCTGTAAAATTAAAAAAGAGCGATGGCATAGAAGCACAAAACAATGACACGAATTCCATTAACAGAAGCTCAACTTCGTTTACCCGAACTGATTGCAAGTCTGCAACCCGGTGAAGAAGTAGAGATTTTTTCCGGCGATCGCACTGTCGCCAGACTGATTGGCGAACTCCAATCACCCCCGGAAACCTCGCCAGCCCGGTAGTGCAATTGGAACCTTAACCATTCTGTCCGAAGATGAAACCCACTTGGAAGACTTTCACGACAGCAAACTAGCAGAATTGACATCCAAAAATAACGTTGCTTGGGATTGTTGACGAAGAATAGAAGCAGGACAGTCTATACTTATAGCTCCTTGCAACATCTGTTTTACTACATTCGCTTTACGTGTTTCTGGAGCCAGACAGATAATTTTTTTAGCTGAACAAATCGTTGGGATGGTGACAGTAAAAGCATATTGTGGGACAGTTTCTAGATTTGGAAAGTGACCTGTACTTACTTGTTGCTGACGGTTCACTGTATCCAGTTTCGCAAGTTTTACCCTGTAAGGATCTTGAAAATTTGCTACTGCTGGATCGTTAAAAGCTAAATGTCCATTTTCGCCAACACCAAGACAGCATAAGTCAATTGGTTGTGCAAGGAGTAGTTTAGTGTAGCGATCGCACTCTGCCACTGGTTGCAATGTATCACCTTCTATATAGTGAAATACTTTAGGAACAACCCGCTTTTCTACACGTTCTCGCATATAGCGCCGGAAACTGGCAGAATGATCAGCAGTAATTCCCAAATATTCATCTAGATGGAACAGAATAATTCTTGACCAATCTACACTACCCAATGCAATCAAAGCATCAATAAATTTGAGTTGGGAGTTACCTGTTGCTAACAATACAGCAGCTGTCTCCTGTTGTTGGAGAACTTGCTGTAAATGCTTTTGCGCGATTTCGGCAACATCTTGAGCCATTTCGACTTCAGAGTTGTAAATCTGCACTAGTAAATCATCAACACGAAAAAAGTTTGGATCGGCTAGCATTTGCTTACATAGAAAGTTATCAATTATACGGTAGTTTGTTGAGAGGCTCTACCGATTTGCCCTTATATGTCCTATCAGGTATAGATTTTAGGATTTAGCAGATTAATTTATAGCTTTTTGCGTTGTATAAAGGCAAAAAAACAATGTAAACTATTTAAATTAAGTTAACAATTATTTACATTTTACCTAAAAATCATGCTGGCTGCAATTCTCTTTGACCTAGACGGCACTATTGTCAACACTGACCCCATACACTACCGAGCTTGGCGGGAAATGCTGTTAAATTACAACATAGAAATTGACGAAACATTTTATAAATCCCGAATGAGTGGGCGACTAAATCCAGCAATTGTTAAGGATATTCTGCCACAATTATCAACAGCAGAAGGGCAAAAATTTGCAGATGAAAAAGAGGCGCTTTTCCGCAAACTCGCGCCGCATCTAAAACCATTGAGTGGATTTTCTGAACTACTAGCATGGACAGAAACACATCAGTTAAAGCGGGCATTAGTTACTAATGCCCCTAGATTAAATGCAGCATTTATGCTAGAAGTTTTGGGAATAAAAGAAGCTTTTGATACAGTTGTTGTAGCAGATGATTGTATTGCAGGTAAACCTGACCCTGCGCCCTACCAAGTCGCCCTGAGTAACTTGGGGATTACAGCAGAGGAAGCGATCGCTTTAGAAGACTCTCCCTCTGGTATTCGTTCGGCGGTGAGCGCAGATATCCGCACTATTGGCATCGCCTCCACTCACGATCCCCAATTTTTACAGGAAGTCGGCGCATTTATGGCAATTCCAGATTTTACTGATTTGCAGTTGTGGACATTGCTCAACTCACTCATTGAACCAGATTTGAGTGCGATCGCTTCTAACTTGTAAGCGCAAAATCTTAGAACATCAAGAGTAGAGACGCGAATTTGTTAACCCGTTTCTACTTATTTTTCCGCAAGAATCGCGTAAATTTCCCGTTTAACTTGCTCTAGAAGCTCACGCACCCGATTTATCCGCTCCATATTGCCACTACGAGCAACCTGCACCACAACAGCAGCTAATTCTGTTGCAGCATTCCGCAACTCAATAAACTCTTGGGGCTTACCTTTGACGAAACTTTTAAAGGTATCCCAAGGAGAATCTGAAGTTTCTTGTTGGGCGCGTTCTGCCAATAATTGTCTACCCTCATCGGTAATCGTGTAAATCCGCTTGCCACCTTCCTGGGCGCTCTTAAGATAACCACCTTCCTCCAGCAATTGGAGTGTTGGATATACTGAGCCAGGACTAAGGCGACGGAAACCACCATAGCGAGTTTCCGCATCTTTAATCAGATCGTAACCATGACTAGGATGCTCGGATAATAATTCCAGCAGGATAAACTTGATGTCACCCCGACGAGTCCGATATTCGTCTCCCCAACCACGACCAAACATTTCATTGCCAAAGTGTTTGTCATGATCTCTACCATGATGCTTGCCATGCCCAAACCATGACCTGACAAACAATGAATCGTCTTCGTTAACTCCTGCCCATGCAGGTGCGCCAAAACGTGATCGAAAGTGTCTAAACATAAATGAATCTCAAATCAACTTTCTCTAATATACGATATATCGTGATATATTCCGATATATCGGAATAGAATTTTGATGAAGATTTGTAAAGAAGGCAGGAGGCAGAGGGCAGAAAGGAAGAATTTGACCCTGGCTCTAACCCCGCTCAAATCTTGGCCACCAAATCGGAGAGGTGGAGGACTCAGACCCCTGTTCCATGATTGTCACGGGCAATTTGCGCCAACATTAATACCGTTACCGTGTAAGTATAGCAACACCTTAGCATTGGGTTGCTTGGCTTCTATCCACCAACCGTGAATATGTTCTACCTTGCCTGTTTTAGGCACAGATAACCAAATCTCTTCGTAAGGGAGATTAAAAAACTCTGGTGTCTTTTCAATAACAGCAGAGGGAAAGAAAATGAAGCGAGGTTGCTTAATAAAAAGAAATAGACAGATGGCACAGTAAGCGATCGCTGCAATTATCCCAGTCCAGAGTAGCAGTTGGAAAAATACTTGTATTATTAATTGCATTTTATTAGCTTTCATACCTTAAGTTTTTAATAAATATAAAGTGTCTATATTAACAATATATTTACTTAGTATAAGGCTTTAGCATTTTCCAATCTAGATTTCAACCATTTTTCAAAAATTTCTCCTAAAAATCAATTATCCAGTAAAAATACGTATGCATATTTAAGGCTTCTGACTATATGAATAGTAGAATTAGCCCATACAGGAGAAAACAGTGACACTCTTAAATCAAGCTCAAGTAGAGCAGTTAAAAGAAATAACTACACATTTGCGACAAGTAAGACAACAAAAATCTATATGTATAGAAGAAATAGCTGCAAGAACACTCATTAGAGCAGGTGTTTTGCAAGCTTTAGAAGAAGAACAATTTGAAGAATTACCTGAACCTATTTTTGTTCAAGGATTCATCCGTCGCTATGGAGATGCTTTAGGACTGGATGGAAATGCTTTATCACATAGTCTCATAAGTAATGTAGTCTGCCAGGACTCCAGGAATGATCAGAATAATTCAGGCAACAAATCAAATACCTATATACCTCTTGTTGTTACCTACATTTTCTTATTAGTAGCTGCATCTGCTGGTCTTTTACATACACTTAATCCACCACAAATTACATCTGAATTTCCGACTCCAGAAGTCAATAGTCAACAGTCAATGGTCAGTAATCAGTGAGTGGGGAGTGGGGATGAGGAAGCAGGGGGAGCAGGGGAGGCAGGGGAAGAAGAACTATTTATTAATTAATGACAAATGACTAATGACAAATGACTAATGACTAATTGCCATTTTCAAGATATTTGCGGTTTACGCAGATGCCAAGTAGTGGATTGCTCATAAGCGTAAGCTACTTGAAACAGTAAGTCTTCTCGCAGGACATTGCCAATTAGCTGTAATCCTATCGGTAGCGCCTGATCATCAAAACCACATGGCAAACTTAAACTAGGTAAACCAGCAAGATTCACAGGAATAGTCATCAAGTCATTTAAATACATGCTCAAGGGGTCGGTAGTTTTTTCCCCTGCTTTGAATGCTGTAGTGGGAGATGTGGGACAAACTAACACATCAACTAAGCCAAAAGCCTTTTCAAAATCTCGCTTAATCAAGGTACGGACTTTTTGTGCTTTCAGGTAGTAAGCATCATAATAACCAGCCGAAAGTGCGTAAGTGCCAATCATAATTCGGCGTTTGACTTCTGTACCAAAACCAGTGGCACGGGTACGAGTGTACATAGATAGTAGATTATCGGCATCAGGGGCGCGATAACCATATTTAACGCCATCGTAACGAGCTAGGTTTGCTGACGCTTCTGATGGGGCGATGATGTAGTAGGTGGGTAAGCCATAGCGAAAGGTGGGACAGGAAATTATATGAATTTCCGCTCCCAAACTTTGTAGTTGATCTACTGCTTTGGTAACAGCTTGTTCTACTACAGAGTCTAAACCTTCACCAAAAGTTTCTTTGATGATCCCAATTCTTAGCTGACCTCTAGGTTTGAAGTCTGGTTTTAAGCTAGCGGCGTAGTTGGGAATGGCAACTTTGAGGCTGGTAGAGTCTTTGGGATCGTAACCTGCGATCGCACTTAATAATATCGCCGCATCTTCCACTGTGTTTCCAAATGGCCCAATTTGATCCAAAGACGAAGCGTAAGCCACCAAACCATAACGAGAAACCAAACCATAAGTGGGTTTCATCCCCACCACACCGCAAAAAGATGCAGGTTGCCGAATCGAACCGCCAGTATCAGAACCAAGAGCAACCACACATTCTTGAGCCGCTACCGCAGCCGCAGAACCTCCCGAAGAACCACCTGGAACTCGTGATAAATCCCAAGGATTAGCCGTGACTTGGTAGGCAGAGTTTTCTGTGGAACTACCCATCGCAAACTCATCCAAGTTAGTTTTGCCTACCATTACCGCGCCAGCATCTGCCAGTTTTTGCGTCGCTGTTGATTCATAAGGCGGCACGAAATTTTCCAAAATCCGGGAGGCGCAGGTGGTAGGAATTCCCTTGGTACACATATTGTCCTTAATCCCAACCGGAATGCCTGCTAGCAAACCAATTTCTTCTCCCGCAGTAATTTTCGCATCCACAGCACTTGCCTGCTCTAATGCCCGTTCTGCGGTAACACATAAAAAGCTATGCAATTTCGGCTCTAACGCTTGAATGCGCTCTAAAGCTTCTTGGGTAATTTCAACGGCAGAACGTTCTTTCTTAACCAGCTGTTGGTGCAACTCGCGGATGGATGCCATGATTGCTCTCTTTGTGACTCAAGTCATTGATTTTAGTACATATTGGCCGATATTGGGTATTGGGTATTGGGTATTGGGTATTGGGTATTGGGTATTGGGTATTGGGTATTGGGTATTGGGTATTGGGTATTGGGTATTGGGTATTGGGTATTGGGTATTGGGTATTGGGCATGAGAAAGAGTACTTGGGGACTCTTGAGAATTGGGGACAAGGGGAAACACTTGTTGCAAGTTCTGATTTAAGTCCCCTTGTCCCCTTGTCTCCCCTGCCTCCCCTGCTCCCCCTACTTCCTCATCCCCACTCCCCACTCCCCACTCACTTTACTTTCAATACACTCTTCCCTAAAGACTGACAAATAACATCATTTTGCGGTGTATGGATACGGCTGCACAGAACATCACGGTAGTGTCGCTCTAAAGGATTCTTTTTTAACAGACCAGGATTACCAGTCAGTTCTAAGGCAATCTCTACAGCACGAATCGAGTTAGTGGTGGTGAGATATTTAACAGCTTGTGCCTGTAATCCTACGTTAGGCTCATATTCGCCCCGATCAATATCTTGAGCCAAGCTATAAATCAATCTATTGTTAGCAAACAACAGTGCTTCTATCTCACCCACAGCAGTTTGGAAGCGTGGTAGAGTTGCCAGTGGCTCTTTGAGATTAGAAGGCGATCGCTCCCAAAGATATTTTACAAGCCAGTCTCGCGCACTAGTAGCAACACCTAGATATAAAGCACTTATTGTCAAACTTCCCCAAGTGGAAATCACGGGATCAAAGGATGGCGCGGTTGATATGGGGCTAATATTCAAAGCATACTCTCTGGGGATTAATACATTCTCCAAAATGAGATCGTGGCTGCCTGTAGCTCTCATTCCCAAGTGATCCCAGGTTTCGACAATTTGCAAACCAGGCAGATCGCGCGGAACCAGAAAATTGCCAACTTGTGGTTCATCCTCAGTTGTCCGTGCCCAAACAACAAAGTAGCTGAGGATGGGACTACCCGTGGTGTATTGCTTGTGGCCTGTTAAACGCCAACCCTCTGTTGTTGGCTCGGCAATTGTGGCAGGCAATCCGCCTCTAGCTGGCGTTCCTAACTCAGGTTCGACACGGGCAGCATTGAGCAGGGCAATACCTTCAATCGATTCACGACACAGCCGTTTATATACTTCTGGATGCCAGCGACGGCTACGGGCTGCATGGGCATGTTGGAGATAGTGCATTGTCAGTACTAGGGCGGTGGAAGCATCGCCACGCGCTATCCCTTCAATCACTCGGCAGATAGTTGCTAGCCCCAAACCTTGACCACCTAATTCACGAGGAATGGTGAGGCTAAGTAATCCTGCCTTATGCAAAGCTGTAAAATTCTCGAAGGGAAAGGAACCGTCTTTGTCATGTGCCCCTGCACGGGTAGCAAAGTCTTTCGCTAGAGCCTCCACCTGGTCGAATATATTATTGGGGATTTCTAAGCCTTTGGCTACAAAGGTGTCTGGCACTGCTTGCTCCAACTGTGACATAAATACTCCTTTAAAATTCACTTTACTACTACTGAATCCCATCCTGCGAAAAACTAATGTTTCTGCATTGAGATGCTTTCATCGGAGTTAAGCGATCGCAACTACTTGTAGCCTAAACCCTACTTTCTTTTCTGCCTCAGCATCCGACCTCAAATTCAGGTCTTTTGGTCATTTTTGAAATACTACTTAAAATCGCTCGAATTTAAGTAATTATGACACAAACAACTTTCTTAGAGCAAGCCAAGCATCCGAATTTACGTTTGATTTTGACTTGGCTTGATTGGATCTATGCGTTGTTTATTGTTTGACAATCGTTCAAACATTTGTATTAAGGCTAACTGTATTTCTGGCGTAAATTCCAACGTGCCAGAACGCAGATGTAAATCTAACTGAGGGAAGGGGATTTCAATTTGTCTTTGCTCTAATGATTCGTAGATATTGTAGTATAAATCACTTTTGAGTAAGAATTGTTTATTAGGTTCCGCAGTCCATACTAATAACTCAAAATTTAAGCTGTTGTCGCCAAACTCTTTAAACAGTACTAGAGGAGAAGGAGCCTGTAATACATTGGGATGCTTAGAGGCTGCTTCTAACAAAGCAGCTTGCACAACTTTGGGATCTGAACTATAAGCAACGCCAACGGGGAGATGAAGCCGAGAAATCGGGTTACGGTGGCTCCAGTTGATTACTTCTTTTTCCAAAAAGCGAGAGTTAGGTACAATAATTGAAACGTGGTCAAGAGTCCGAATCTCGGTACTTCTGCCACCTATTCGCTCGACAGTACCTGTATATTCCCCAACTTCTACAAAATCTCCAACCTGAATTGGACGCTCAAATACTAGTACTAAACCACTGCCAAAATTCTTTGCAATATCCTGTAAACCAAAGCCAATTCCAACGCTTAAAGCACTTGCTAAAATTGTCAAAGAGCTAATGTCAAGCCCCCAAATTTGTAGCAGTACTAGTGTGCCAATAAAAATCAGACCATATTTAAAAAGTATTACTATGGCTTCTTGAGCGCCACGATTGATTCCAGTAAAAGATAGAATGCGAGAACGTAAAAAATTGGTTAAAGTTCCAGCAAATATAACTAAGCCGAACAACAAACCAATTAAAATTATTAATTCAGTAAGAGAGTAAGGATTCTTGCCTAATGTCAGAATAGGTGAGGTGAAACTGGTGATCAGGATATTTGAAATTTGGTAGCTCCATTGACGAGTGAAAGGAAAGAGATTAGTGATATAAAGAATCGCACTTATCCAAAGTGCAATACGCATACTCGCCAACACTAATTTGAAAAATAACTCCAATAATTTTAGTAGTTCCGAATTTGGTATCTCATTGTTAGGAGTAGTTAAGCGTTGTGATGCTACTCGGAAAAAGTAATGCTTAATCCATCCTAATAGCCAAGTGAATCCGGCAGTGATGAGTAAAATTGCTACAGCTACAAAAGTTGTTTGTTGGAGATAGGTTTTAGTTCGCTCTAAGCGAGCTTGCTGTAGCGCTTCTTCAATTTGCTGCCCCCAAATCCTTGCCTGCTCATCAACTGTGCTACCTGGAACAGTATCTTGTTCTGTAACTGTTAACAAATAGCGGTCATTTAGCAAAATAGTAGGTAGCTGGTTACGTTTTTCAATTTTAACTTGAACAGATTCAGAAGTTTGAATCGCATTTTTTAGTTGTAAGTTGATTGATTTTGTTCGTTCTTGAGCGCTATATCGACCAGAATCGCTGATCTTAAAAAGCTCTTGCCCATCTAAAATAACCGGAGCTTTAGAGGGTGTTTGAGCAACGACAGGAGTTAACCAGATAAACAAAACAAAAGTTAGTACTGCAATGATAATATTGAAATATTTTGATGATAGTCGCAAACGGTGAGAAGAACGCATTGTGATTTTAATAAGATAATTTTAGCCAAGCTAATTAATATTAACTAAATTTTGTCACAATCAATTTTTTACCATAAAATAAAACCAATAGAAAGAATTTGATTTAGAGTTATATAACTGTTAACTGGCGACAAGCCAAGGAAGCATTTATGCATTGTTGCAGTGCCACAGACAAGCAATGCTCTTGATGCATTTGTGATTGTTGCGATCGCTCCCTCGGCAAGCCATCCATTCCGGTGCCTTGGCGATGCCTGCGCCTACACTCTTTCCCGGCAGCAGGATCTATGACTTTCCCTCTACTGGGATTTAAAAGGTATAATTACTCATACATCTTCCGAGAGAAGCCAGTCAGGTGAAACATTTGTAATAATTCTCAGTAATTGCGGTTACATAATTTTATTTATGAAATTTTAATACCCTAATCGAATATGACAACTTGATTAAAGGAGAGTTTTTATGTCAGTCCAAAACTTAGAAGAATTTTTTCATACACAATTAGTCAAACACGGTGTGAACTACAACTTGGCTGCAAGAGCAGCTAAAATATTGGCTTCTGGCAAACCTGATGAGCTATTAACAGCAGAAGAAAAGCATTTGGCTACAGAAGTTTGTCAGCACTGGTCAAAACAGCGTCAACGTCTACAACGACTCAATTCTCATTTGTAGAAGTGAATAAGGAGATTTAGTAAAAATTGTGACTTTAGTTATATATCTCAAGGTGAACTAAGCCTTAAACATTTATCTCTAAAGAAGAATGAATTGAGTAGATTTGTAGAGTTAATTTAGAGCAGTAAAACAACTTATACGAAAAGCTTTTTGAGGCTTTCACTAACTCACAGACAAATAACAATTCTTTGACAGGGTTTGAAATTAGACGTTGTACAATCACAGGGTGCTGATTGGGCAACGCTATTTAGTTTAAGAGATGTGTACAGTGACTAATTAACTGTCGTCGTGACAAATTAACGCTAATTGAAGCCGTGAAATTATACGCCAAACTCATGCATCTATGTAAAAATCTGCTGTAAATTTAAAACAAAACCAGTGAGAACATCTTCACCCGATAAACTTGTGGGAGATTGTAAAACCTCTGGTGCAAGATTTGGGCGATAAATTATGACTTGTTTATCTTTAGGATTAATTAACCAACCTAGTTGTAAGCCATTTGCTAAGTATTCTGCCATTTTGGCTTTAGTCTCTTCCACATCATCAGTTTCAGAAACTAATTCCACTGCAAAATCAGGACACAAAGGGATAAATTTTTTTCTTTGTTCTAGGGTAAGAGCATCCCATCTTTGTATCCTTACCCAAGAAGCATCAGGTGAACGAGTTGCCCCATTTGGCAGTTTAAATCCAGTAGAAGAATCGAAAGCTTTTCCGAGCTTATTTTGATTGCTCCAAAACCATATCTGACCTAATAAATCAAAATTACGGTTTCCCGTTTCTCCCCCAGTGGGTGACATGATAATTAATTCCCCTTCAGCAGTTAACTCTAGCCGTAATTCTTTATTCACAGCGACAATTTGTGCAAATTCCTCATCAGTAAATTGCAGATTAGGAGGTAATTGTAAGGTTACAGTCATAATTAATTGCGCTCCACAAAAATCCTAGTTGGATCAAACCCATGCGCTGCTAATAGGGAAGATTTAGCCTCTACCTCTACTTTAGGAATTTACTCAACAAATGCGCCCTTTTCTCGCAGTATTGGAACTGGCGCAAAGTGCAGCCTGTGATTTCAGCAGCTTGCTTACTTCTACAATGACAAATAATTAGTCAGTGTACAACAAAAAAAATGGACGTAACTGGATTCGAACCAGTGACCTCTACGATGTCAACGTAGCGCTCTAACCAACTGAGCTATACGTCCTTAACTACACGATTATCAACAATAACACATACTTTCTTGATAAAGCAAGATAAAGGTGTAAATCCATCTTTTGACATACTCACCGACGTTGAACGTCGGGGAAACACTTGACAGTTCACAGTAACTTGCAGTCCGTTACAGTCTTACAGTCACTCCCCGTCCGTTTAAGGTCGTGCCGATGCCCCATGCCGACCATTTCTATATTTCTGGAAGCGTTTTCATCTCTTTCTTGCTCAGTATTGCAACTCAAGCAAAGTATTGAGCGAATAGAAAGGTCGATTTTACCCCAGCGATACCCACAGCAAGAGCAGGTTTGGCTAGTGGGTTCCCATCTGTTAATTACCCTGAAATCTCGACTAAATTTTTCAGATTTAGCCTCACACAATACCCGAAATTCTCGCCAACCTTGCAGACTAATCACCCTTGCCAGCTTACGGTTTTTCACCATCCCTGA
Source organism: Nostoc commune NIES-4072 (assembly GCF_003113895.1). Taxonomy (NCBI): domain Bacteria; kingdom Bacillati; phylum Cyanobacteriota; class Cyanophyceae; order Nostocales; family Nostocaceae; genus Nostoc; species Nostoc commune. The sequence continues at coordinate 1,856,409 of NZ_BDUD01000001.1, forward strand.
CACATTCAAATCTTCCAAAACAATAGTTTGGTTCTCACTAACTACTTTAGTTGATAGTTTGTGCAGAAAATCTTTTCGGGTATCTGTAATTCGGTTGTGATGTTTGGCTATCCGCAGTCTATTTTTATTTCTGCGTTTGGAATCCTTTTGTTGTCTATTCCAGACAACCCTAACACAACCAAACAACCGAGCTAAACTCTGTTGCTGTTGGTCTGTTGGGTAAAATCTATACTGATATCTAGCTTTCATGTTTTATGCTAAGATTGGTCTGTTAAAATATTCTACATTGGTGAGCAGCGCGTTGGGCGGGTTCCCCGACTTGTAGCGACTGCGAACCCGAAGGGTCAGGTCAGGATGGCAAGTGGTTTAAGACATGAAAGGCATAGTGTTTCAGACTTAAAAATGCACTTGGTCTGCGTCACTAAGTACAGAAGAAAGATTTTTACTAACGAAAGTCTTGAACTAATCCACAAATCATTTGTAGAAGTAGCTAAAAAAATGGATTTTCAAATACTTGAATTTAACGGAGAGTCAGACCACATTCACACTGTAATGGGAGCAACGCGAAAAAGTGAGATCGGGGTTTAGTTCTCAATTACACCCCTATATTCTCAACAAAATCTGGTTTTTTAGTTGCGATCGCATCCTGAAACAAGCTATATACGTCCCAGATTTTAGCACCTCACAAAATCGCGTTGCTCCCCACTGTAATTGAGTTCCCACCAAAACTTTCAATATCTCAAATTGTTAATGCGTTAAAAGGTGTGTCTAGCCGCAGGTATGGTCAAGCTGGATTCGCCAAACCCTACGGGAAGCAAGCCCTATGGAGTCCTAGTTACTTTGTATCTTCTGTCGGGGGAGCGCCACTTGAAGTCCTTAAAAAATACATTCAGAATCAAGAAAAGCCGTCGTAGAACGACGGGGTTTTAAACCCACTTTTTCGATAAGCGAAGTCCCATTCGAGTAGGGTGTATGATCGATAAGGTTATTCGGTTCTGGTGGGGAGCAGCTACCAAAGGTAACTCTTAAAGTTCGGTGCAAATCCGGCGCTTGGGAGCAACTGTAAACTAATTTGAGATGTAATCTAAAATCCCAAATAGAGTGAGTCAGGATGCCCGCCGAAATAGATTTATCAGTTCCACATATCTGCGAGGTACAGATGACTACTACTGTAAATATTTCCCCGACTAGTCCCTTGGGTGTTGCTGACCATACTTTATTTGTTTGCAAAACTTGTGCTAGCGTTTGGCAAGATGGAAAACGCTTAGGTGAAAGTGGCGGTGAAAAACTTCTATCTCAACTTCAGCAGCTTGCACAAGATTGGGACTTACGAGATGAATTCCCAATTCAGGAAGTTGAATGCATGAGTGCTTGTAATCGTTCCTGTGTAGTTGCCTTTGCTGCTAAAGGCAAATTAACATATTTATTTGGTGATTTAGCTGTTGATGGTAGTGCATCTGCGGTACTAGAATGTGCTAGTCAATACTATGCCAAAGCAGATGGTTTACTCCCTTGGTCAGAGCGTCCAGAAGCGTTAAAAAAAGGCATTTTAGCAAAAATTCCACCTTTATCTTAATGATGCGCGTTTTGATTCTGGGTGGTACAGGAGATGCCGCAGAACTAGCTGCCAAAGTGGCGACTATCCAAGGTTTAGAAGCAATCACGTCTCTAGCTGGGCGCACCCGTGAACCATCAGTACCGTTAGGCGATTTACGGGTTGGAGGCTTTGGTGGTGTGGCTGGATTGGCTAGCTATTTGCGAGCCATGCAAATCGACTTATTGATTGATGCAACCCATCCTTTTGCTACTCAGATTTCTTTTAATGCGGGGGATGCTGCAAGCGAAGTCGGAGTACCCCGTCTGATGTTAATACGTCCGCCTTGGGAAAAAGAAAGTGGCGATCGCTGGATTGAAGTTGACAGCGTTGAAGCCGCCGCCGCATCTGTAGCAAACCAGGCACAGCGAGTATTTTTAACAGTTGGCAGGCAAGAACTCGCCGCCTTTGCTCACCTAGATAAAATTTGGTTTCTGATGCGGATGATTGATCCTCCTACCAATGATGCTTTAGTGCCACCGGGAATGATATTGTGCGATCGCGGGCCTTTTACCCTCAATAATGAAAGGCAAATCCTGATTCATAACAAGATTGACACCATAGTAAGCAAAAATAGCGGTGGCGATGCAACAAAGCCCAAGATTATTGCAGCGCGAGAACTGGGCGTAAAGGTTGTTATGGTAAGTCGTCCAGCTATACCACCAGGAGAGCAAGTTACTGATGTTGATGGTGCTTTGGCATGGCTATTTGACAAGTTGCGCGACTAGTGCAGCAAGGTAGAAGTCAAAAGTCACGCATAATTGTATTCCAACAAAATTCAAAAAAGAAATCCTAGTATTGTTTAACAGTGCTAGGCTTTGCTCTTAGGAATTGACCCTTCAATTCCCTCAACATACCAATCCATCACCAGTTGTTTCTGATCATCCAAAACCTTACCTTTTGGTACTCGCACCACCCCTTTTTGATCTTTCACCGGGCCATCAAAAGGATGTGCAGTACCCTGAATAAACTCATCGCGCTTCGCATTTACCAGTTGTTGCACATCCCCTGGAATTTCCTGATTCATTGGGGAAATATCCACCATTCCTTGACCAATTCCATCCCAAACCTCTTGAGATTTCCAAGTATTATTCATTACAGCCAAAGCTTTATCTGTATAGAATTTGCCCCATTTATTAATAGCTGATGTTAGGTGGGCTTTTTGACCAAACTTACTCATATCAGTGTTGTAGCCAAAAGCATAAATGCCTTTCTCCTGTGCCAATTGAACAACAGCACCAGAATCGGTATGCTGTGTCAGTACATCCGCACCCAAATTGACCAAAGCTTGAGCCGCTTCTCTTTCTTTAGCTGGATCGTACCAACTTTGTACCCAAAGTACCTTAACTTTTGCTTGGGGATTTGTTAGCCTTACTCCTTGAGTGAATGCACTGATTCCCCGAATTACTTCTGGAATTGGGTATGCGCCAATAAAACCAACTACATTTGATTTTGTCATCTTGCCAGCAATCATGCCGGTTAAGTAACGCGGTTCTTCAACGCGTCCCAGATAAGTGCCGACATTGCCAGTACGTTTGTATCCTCTACAGTGTTCAAAGACAACATCACTAAAATCCTTGGCAACTTTAATTGTTGGGTTCATGTACCCTAAGGAAGTTGTAAAAATCAACTTATTACCATCTAATGCGAGTTGCCGAATCACCTGTTGGGCATCAGCACCTTCGTTGACATTTTCCACAAAGGTAGTTTTTACCTTATCTTGAAGATTGGCTTCCATGTCTCTACGACCTAAATCATGGGCATAAGTCCAGCCAAAATCACCCACAGGGCCGGCATAAACAAATCCCACTTTCAAAGGTTCATTTACTGCCACAGGGGACGCTGAGGGAGATACCTCACCCTGCAATTTGGAATTTTTGCCTTGAATGCAACTAGTTAAGGTAAAGCTAGATCCTGCTAAAGTGACATACTTTAGAAAATTCCGACGATCCATATTTTATTAATAGGTTTACCTGTTAAAAAGATTTCTATGATTGCTGGTAATGGCGGACACGGTTTAGATTAGCTATTTACTTAATTTTAACTGTATCTGAGGCTGGCGCAAGTTCATAGACGCGTGCAAACTATTGCTTAAAGAATTGTGGTTGAAGGCTATCAAGCTTGAGCTTCAGAAAGAGTTTCGCCACTAATAAAATTGTGAATTTCTATCTCTTAAAATCAGGCAGTAACATTTTAAACGCCGTTTTCCCTTGAAGATGCCTGTTCGTTACATACATTAATTACATACCGTAAGAAGCGTACTGCTTCAACAGCCCGGCTCACTTTGCTGCGATAAAAGGAACCATGCCGAATTTCACGGAGGTTAATTGCCTCTTGAATAAGTTGATGCCACTTTGGTGGAAGATGCACCAATGCATATCGACCAGCCTCCGTTTTGGAGAGGATTTCATGCTCTCTCAACGCGTAAAACAGACGCAGAACGCCAAGCACAGCCCACTGAATACCACTATCTGTTAATAAATATGCTACTTTACTTGGCGATCGCGTCCAACTCACCCAATAGCTGTTGAGATTTTCCTTCATTTTGCTTTGCAAAAGCACTTGTGTTCTGGACGAAAGCACTTGTGTGTACACCGTAGCTCCTAAAAGGAGAGAGACTTTAAAAAATTTTCCCCCTTCCCGCACTTCGTGCCGCTACGCGAAGGTAGGGAAGGGGGTTAGGTCTATTGTTAGCTTTTCCAAATAATATGAAAAGTCAGGTAGAAACCGGGTACAGATTGTGGAAGCTTTTTATTACGTGGTCTATAGTGATGTGAGGTTAAATCAAACAACAATAAAAAGATAGAGGCATAACAATGTTTAGTTATTCTAGCCCCGCGATCGCCACATATCTTAATATTCCATCTCCAATAGCAGCTTGTGTCAACGGCAGCAAAATTGCGGTCATTAATACTGAGGGTGTATGGGAAGTAGAAGCTGATGGGAGGAAAAAACTAATTCCAAACTCTTATCAGGATGCTCGTGACTGTGCAGCTATTGACGGCAAGACTTATGTTCTCGCTGTTCCAACAGGATTAGTAAAAATAAAAAATGATGGAACTACCCAAAAAATAGTTAACAGTCCTGTATCATCAAGAACAAGAGTTAAGTTTTTAGATGGCTTGATTATTCACCAGTCTGTAAATACTCTATCGATATATGATACCAGCCTCAACTTTAAAGCTAAACGTAGCTTTGAAGTAACTGAGGTAATGGATTTTGAGTACAAAAACAAGTATCTCTACCTTAGTGGTTTTCAGCAACAAAAGCGGTTAGGCATTCCAGTACAAATTGCTTTTCTTTACCGAATGGGTTTTAATGGCACAAGTATATTTGGTTTGCCAAATTTGCAAGGAAAGAACCAAGGTAAGCTTTGGGGTTACAGTCCTGCCAGTCTTGTTGACAACATGGCAGATACTCGACTCAACAGATTACACATCTCTGGGGATAAACTCTACGTACTTGGTTCAGTCTACGGGGGTAATTCAATCTTTAGGTGGAATGGTAAAGACCTCTTAACACAAACTTTGATCACTACAGATAAATATACTAATGCTGCCCAAACTCGTGATGAGACAAAAGTTTATACAGGAGTTGTTGATTTAACTTCATTCTCTGTTGAACGTGGACAACTAAGTATCACAAGACTTCCTTCAACAGGAGGATTGGGAGACGGCAATAGCAATTTCCCTAAAACTATTTACTCAGATGGCACTGATATTTTTGTTGGTTCTAGTGCTGCTTACGCAATTCCCAATAGAGATAGCCAAACATTCTTAGGTAAACTGATTGCACCTTACCGTGGCGATGCAAGTTTTTTAGTTTTTCCGAATAATCTTAAGAGTCGCAAAGCTTGGATAACGCCTGGTAATGGTGAAGTCTTGCTATTTAATAATAAGTTTGCTGTGCTCAAAACAGGTAAAGTTAATGATTTGTCTACAAATTCCGGAATCCCCCAAAGCCTACCAACAAATACTTATTTTATTAAGTTTTAACAGACCGATGGCAACAAGAATACCGCAGGCATAGCTATAGAGAATTTTTACAAAGGGATATGCCATTTTTGGTAACAGGACGGGATAACTCTTACTCCTCATCTCGTAAATTCGCGTAAGCGGTGTGTGTCGTCAGGCTTGGTCGTTAGCAGCGTAGGTTCACTTTGAAATTATTTCCAATGGAAACATTTGGAACACTCATAATTTCTTACTTCTTTATTCGACTTTAGATAAACTAAGAAGTGGTTCACTTAGATTTCTGTAAACCATTTCTTATTCGTCTTTAGATCCCCTTTAACCTTCCGAGAGTTTAAAGCCATCTCTCGGAATTTCTGTGGATATACATAAAATAGCAGTATTAAAAAGTCAACTTTTAACTAGTAACTTGACAGTATAATAAGTTTTGATAATTTTTAGTTTATATTGATTATTTTCAACCTGGCTTTGGGCAAAAAACCTTGTAAGCATCTAAATACTCAGGGAATTTGCACAGTGAAAGTTAGAGTCACATGAACAATAGAGCAAACCAAAGCCATGAAGAACATCATGTAATATAGGATTACTATTTGATTTTTGAACGAAATTAAGTATTGTAGAGTGTGTTAGAACGGAGTTCGTAACGCACTATGAACACGAGTTTGATGCCGTACTCTCTGTGCTAACACATCCTACGTATATTTTCAGAAATCAAACCGGATTCCTATACAATATTTCTGTATATTCAACCGAATGTTGATTTTTGTTGCAGAGATGTTTCTATCACGCAGCCTTTATGCTGGAAAGGTAATCCTGCGGTTGTTGCAAAATTTCCAGCGTACCAGACATTCGTGGCTAAGGTTTAGACACTCATCTGTGAAAACGCAAGCTGTTCCTCTACCTGACAACGAAGCAGAAAGGCTCAAAGTATTAGCAGGCTACAATATTTTGGATACCTTACCTGAAGAAGCATTTGATGACCTAACTGCTCTTGCTGCTTATATTTGTAAGACTCCAATAGCTTTAATTAGCTTAGTTGATGCCGATCGCCAATGGTTTAAATCTAAGGTTGGACTAAAAGCTAGGGAAACACCCAGAGAGTGGGCTTTTTGCTCCCATGCCATTCTTCAACCAGATCATATATTAGTGGTTCCCAACGCCATCAAGGACGATCGCTAGCTACTTTAAGGACGCTGACAGTATCCAAGAGTATTTGCAAACAAATATCGCCAACTTTAATCAACAGCAAAACCGTAACTATGAACTTTCGATGAGTATCGGGATAGAGCGTTACTCAGCAGAAAGCAATATGTCACTAGAACAACTAATCGCCAAGTCTGACGAATTAATGTACGCTCATAAGCGTCTCAAGCAGCAATCGATTGCCTGAAGGGAACTATGCCTCCAAAGTGCTAATTTACTACTTGGCTGCCATGACTGCGAGGATCATCTTGATTAGCCGTTGGTGCTACTGGGGCTGAAAATTTGGAAACTTTGCCGCTAGCTTGAGCATAGGGAAGAGACGAACCATTAACCAAAGCTTCTAAATTGCTAGCCATAATTGTCCGGGGTTGATCGCCGATCGCTTGGGCTATGGTTTCCCCTTGCTGACTCAAAAATACAAAATGGGGAATCCCATCTACCCGATATTTCAACATCTCTGGTAGCCACTTAGTGTTATCCACATTCAGCATCACAAAATTCATCTTGTCAGCATACTCTGTTTCCAGTTGAGTGATATCTGGTGCCATTTTCTGACAGACAGTACACCAATCAGCATAAAACTCTACTAGAGATGGTTTGCCGTTGCTGATTGCTACTTCTAACGGTGTGGACGTATCACTTAACTTAGCTAGAGTTGCCGAGGTTGTTTCGGTTCGCAAGCCCAAGACGAGAGCAACGCTAAGAGCGATCGCTACCATTACAATTAAAAAGTTTCTCAAACGCTTGCCTAAGTTGGATTCAGACTTATCGGGAGAATTAACAGGTGAATCAGTACTCATAACAAAATTATTAAAACTTATTAAGCAATTTCTTCTTCAGTTTAGCTGACTCCAGCAGCTCTTAAATACGTAATTTAATCTTGAAAATGGGTACTACAAATAAAAATGGCTAATTCTGCGATTAATTCCTAGCTAAGGTCAGAGTCTGATTTTACTTCCCAGCTAAACAGTCGTGGCAATTGAGAGACAGTTATAGCGTTGCTATTTAACGGCCTAACCAAGTCTTGATAATGTCAAGAAGACTGGAACCGCCCCAAATCAATGCCAATAGTATGGAAGTAGTCAAAACTGCCCCCATCACACACATCACTAAACCACCCAAGCTAATAGCACCATCATCTTCCGATAAGCCAAAGCTAGTTACAAAAACTCCCATAGCTGGCAGGGTATTAGTTCCTGGAATCGGAATCATCATGGAAATTGCCATCAAAGCGATCGCTATACCAATGGTCACTCTACCAGGTAAAGTAGTACAGATATAGCTTAGACGAGGACGAGCGATCGCTTCAATTCTTTTTAACCAGGGAATCCCTGCCTTCAAAAACTTCTGAACTGTTGTAAGTTGAATAGGATAATTCATCATCCGCTTGGGTAGCCAAGGGGTTTTAGTACCTGTGATTAGCTGTATCGCTAATAAAAAAATCAGGATGCCGAAAGGAACTGAGTATCCCGGTGCTGGAACTGGCAAAGCTGAAGGTAAAGACAGGATAACCAACAAAAATCCAAAAATTCTTTCTTTTGCTAATGATAAAATCTCTGGCAAAGTTACTTTCGAGGGCCGTTCTTCCTCAAAAAAATAGCGTTCCAATTCGTTAGATAGTCTAGCCATATATCACCAATATTTAGCAAAATTTAGTAAAAATATAGATTTACACAAAATACAAAAAATATTTCAACTTTTTTTTGATCTATTTTCTTGTATTAAATGGATAATCGATGGCACTAAAGAAATAATTATAATTAATCCAATAATCGGTAATAAATATTTATCTACCTGTTCAGGTGGTAGAGATTTTCCTAAGAAAAACCCTAATATAGTGATGCCGAATGTCCAAAGAAAGCCACCGATTAAGTTATAAGACATAAATGTGCGATAATGCATCGCACCAATCCCAGCCACAATCGGTGCGAAAGTCCGTACAATGGGTAAAAAACGTGCTAAAACAACTGTTTTTTTACCGTGCTGTTCATAAAAGTTTTGGGTTTTAACAAGATGTTTTTTGTGAAACAACCATGAATCTTCTTTCTGAAATAGCCTCCTGCCAAATTTATGTCCAGTAAAATAACCAACATTATCACCTAAGACTGCACAAACAAAAGCACCAAAAATTAGAACCCAAATGTTCAGTAAATTCTGAGATGCCACAAATCCAGCAGTAAACAATAAACTATCCCCAGGTAGGAAAAAACCAATTAACAAGCCAGATTCAGCAAAGACAATCGCCCATACGCCAAAATAGCCGAGCGATTTAATCAGTTGTGGTAAATCCAGATGCATAGAATTTTTGAGCTTTCAACAATAGATCCACAACATCTTAACGTTTAGAAATTTTCCTGAATAAAAAGTAATATTAAATTTAAGTAAAGTTATTGTGTAATCTTTGGAAATCTAGTGACAGATGGTACATTTTGGGTTAGGTGTGCAAGATGCAAAGATATTTGAAAGTACTAAGACTATTTTGGAGTGCTGCGATCGCAGCTGAGTTGGAATATCGGATTAACTTTTTCATAGCTACCCTCAGCAGCTTGGGAAATTTAGCGGGTAGCCTCTTTGGATTATTCTTGTTTTACCGGAAAGGTTATACTTTTAGTGGCTGGTCATGGGACGCAGCCTTAGTAGTTCTAGGAATTTTTACCTTACTACAAGGATTTTCTGCTACTTTTCTGGCGTCGAACTTGAATCGCATAGTCCGCCATGTCCAAGAAGGCACTTTAGACTTTATATTATTAAAACCTATCCGCAGTCAGTTTTGGCTTTCCACCCATACCCTTTCACCTTGGGGACTACCAGATATAATTTTTGGTAGTATTATAATTGGCTACGCAGGCAAACGCCTTGGTGTAGGAATAGATGACTATCTACTTGGTGTGCTGCCGTTATTGTTCAGCTTTGTGATTCTGTACAGCCTGTGGTTTATGCTCGGAGCGATGAGTATCTGGTTCGTCAAAATATACAACGTTACCGAAGTACTACGTGGTTTGTTAGAAGCTGGACGATATCCCATCGCAGCATATCCTAATGCTTACCGTTTTTTCTTCACCTTTGTAATGCCAGTAGCTTTTTTAACTACTGTACCAGCCCAAGCGCTACTGGGACGTAGTGAAATTAGCTGGTTGATAGGTGCGGCAATATTAGCAGTAGCGTTGTTTTTCGCTTCCACTTGGTTTTGGCGATTTGCATTGAGGTTTTATACTAGTGCTTCGAGTTAGAGAGCTACAGCAACGCCTTTCAACTAATGTAAAGCGACAAATTATTTGTCGCTCTACATCTACATCGGGATGACTGGATTCGAACCAGCGGCCCCTTCGTCCCGAACGAAGTGCGCTACCAAGCTGCGCCACATCCCGGCATAAAAATACCATTATAAATTAACAATATCACAACGCGTGCCCAACAACAGAATTACATCTATATATATGATCACTTCACCCAAGGCTTTGCTTGCTACGATTAAATTTGTATAACTCTAGTGGTAAAAGCGGATTGTGACTGTAAAACCAGACTGGTTGCGGGTAAAAGCACCTGGGCGTGAGCGCATCGGTAACGTTAAAGATATTTTGCGGGATTTAGCCCTCAATACAGTTTGTGAGGAAGCATCCTGTCCGAATATTGGTGAATGCTTCAATGCTGGGACTGCCACATTTTTAATTATGGGCCCGGCTTGTACACGCGCTTGTCCCTACTGCGATATTGATTTTGAGAAAAAACCCAAACCACTAGACCCCACGGAACCTGAACGACTAGCAGAAGCTGTTCGCCGCATGAAACTTAATCATGTTGTGATCACTTCTGTAAATCGAGATGACTTGCCAGATGGTGGTGCGTCTCAGTTTATAGCCTGTATTAATGCGGTTCGCACTGTTTCACCCAACACTACAATTGAGGTACTAATTCCTGACTTGTGCGGTAATTGGAATGCTCTAGAGTTGATTCTACAAGCTGCGCCAGAGGTATTAAACCATAATACAGAAACTGTTCCACGCCTATATCGGCGGGTGCGTCCCCAAGGAAACTACGATCGCACTTTAGAATTATTGCACCGCTCTCGCCAAGTTTCTCCTACCACATACACCAAATCTGGTATCATGGTTGGACTTGGTGAAACTGATGCCGAAATTCGCCAGGTCATGCAAGACTTGCGAGCCGTAAATTGCGACATTTTGACAATTGGGCAATACCTCCAACCCAGTCAAAAACATTTGCAAGTAAATGAATTTATCAATCCAGAACAATTTGCTGCTTGGAAGGCATTCGGCGAAGAAATCGGATTTTTACAAGTTGTTTCTTCACCATTGACAAGAAGCTCATATCATGCAGAACAAGTTAGGGAATTAATGCAACGTTATCCCCGCAGCCAATTTTAGATATTAGATTTGTTCTTGCGTTTCGCATTCAGACCTTTTTAAATTTTGGATTTTGAGTTATTTAATTAGGACTTACGCACACTCTACGAATTCTCGGCGCTCTTGGCGTCTTGGCGGTTCGAGAAATTAAGCTTTTTAGCAATTTTTGCGTAAGTCCTATTAATTCCAAAATCCAAAATTTAAAATCTAAAATTCGGTGATGGGGAGACTTTTGATTAATGACTGATCCAAAAACTGTAGCAATTCTTGGTGCGGGTGCTTGGGGTGCATCTCTGGCAAATCTCGCCGCAGCAAATGGTCATCAGGTGCGCGTGTGGTCGCGTCAAGGTTCGCAAACTATCCAAGCAGTTTTAAAAGATGTCCAAATCGTCCTATCCGCTATCTCAATGATTGGCGTGAGGGATGTTGCTTCTCAAGTCCAGTCTTTCCCCCTTTCTCCAGAGACAATTTTTGTCACAGCGACGAAAGGCTTAGACCCTCAAACCACCTGCACGCCGTCGCAAATTTGGCAAACAGCATTCCCTAACCATGCAGTAGTTGTTTTGTCTGGGCCTAATTTATCTAAAGAAATTCAAATGGAATTACCAGCAGCAACAGTGGTAGCCAGTAATATTCCCACGGCTGCGGAAGTAGTGCAGTTAGTGTTTTCTTCTGGGCGTTTTCGGGTATACACCAATCCCGATCCTTTGGGTGTGGAATTGGGGGGAACACTGAAAAATGTGATTGCGATCGCAGCCGGTGTGTGCGATGGTTTACAACTAGGAACCAACGCCAAAGCTGCTTTAGTCACCCGTGGACTTACAGAAATGGTTCGCATCGGCAACAATTGGGGTGCGAAGACAGAAACATTTTATGGTTTATCAGGTCTAGGAGATTTATTAGCAACCTGTAATAGTCCCTTAAGTCGCAATTACCAAGTCGGCTATCAGCTAGCTGGCGGTAAGTCACTTACAGAAACTCTCGCAAATTTACAAGGAACTGCTGAAGGAGTGAACACTTGCCGGGTTTTGATGCAACGAGCCAAGCAAGAAAATATTCCTGTTCCAATCACTGAGCAAGTTTATCGTTTACTTCAGGGTGAAGTTACACCTCGACAAGCGCTTGATGAACTGATGTTGCGAGATATCAAGCCAGAGTACAACTACTAGTACCGCAAAGCGGAAACCAAAAGTTAAAAGTCAAAAGTCAAAATCAATACAGCGTAAGAGTTTCGTTGATTTGGCATGGGTGGTTTATTTACGCTGTGTTGTACTAGTTAGAAGTCAACCATGCTGGGTAACTAAGTTTGTAGTAAGGACTTTAGTCCTTATATTAAGCACTGAAGTGCTTACTACATACCAGGCTTTCGTTAGCTTCATGGACAGTAGTCTGTCTTGAAATTGGCAGGTTAAGGCTAATATGCAAAAGGATGCGGGGACAGAAGAGAGTATTTAATAACTTCCTAACGTTTTCTATTTCCGTGTCGAGAGAATTTTTGCCGTTAATACTAATCACTTCTTGAATATCTATTAGCTCTACTTATACCTGAATAATCCTGAGAAAAAATTGCTAAATCGTCAGGATATTACTTTTGTAGCCATGTAAATGTGACTATGCCAATTATAAAGATGACATTCACTTAAGGATGTTTATACTGTGTTAAAAAAGTTACTACTAAAAACCATCAAGGTTGAAATGTTAACTAAGTAGTTGAAATATTGAAAACCTAGCTGCCGATTTGAATAGCTATTGGTTTAATCAAAAGTTTATCAGCTGATTAAGTTCAGTATTGCTGTATCCAATAAAACCATTACAGTTAATTTCAAAAAAAAACTGTAATGCAACGTTCAACTATGTTAGTTCATCGTAAATCACGGGAACAATAGCAACAGTTGAATAGCTGACCGTAATCTAAGCTGACCGAAATCTATTGTTACCTGGAGCCATTGAGACGATCTTTATGCCAGCAACATCTTTTTATGCAGATGCCCCCTACAACACCAAAAAGTCTAGCCAGGCTTTGGACTCGGATCTCACGGTTGACGAAAGTGAGTTATCGGTAGATGACCTACAGGAGCTAGAGATAGCCTCTGCTGACAATGCTAACTTTGCTGCTAACACTAACCGTCGGAGTACAGACCTAGTACGTTTATATCTTCAAGAAATTGGTCGGGTTCGCTTGTTAGGGCGGGATGAAGAGGTTTCAGAAGCTCAAAAAGTCCAGCGTTACTTGCGGATGCGGATAGTACTTGCTAAGGCCGCCAAGGAAGGGGATGAAGTGATTACGCCCTATCTTCGGTTAATTGAAGTTCAAGAACGTCTTACTTCCGAACTAGGACATCGGCCGTCTTTGGAAAGATGGGCTGCTACTGCTGATATAGTTTTATCGGATCTTAGACCGACTTTGGCAGAAGGCAAACGTCGCTGGGCTGAAATCGCCAAGTTGACTGTAGAAGAGTTGGAGCAAGTTCAGTCCCAAGGACTCCAAGCAAAAGAACACATGATTAAGGCGAATCTCCGCTTAGTTGTGTCTGTTGCTAAGAAGTATCAAAATCGCGGTTTGGAATTGTTAGATTTAGTCCAAGAAGGCACACTTGGTTTGGAGCGGGCTGTAGAAAAATTTGATCCCACTAAGGGTTATCGCTTCAGTACTTATGCTTACTGGTGGATTCGTCAGGGAATTACACGGGCGATCGCTACTTCTAGTCGCACCATCCGCCTCCCTGTCCATATTACCGAAAAGTTAAACAAAATCAAAAAGGCCCAACGCAAAATTGCTCAAGAAAAAGGTCGCACCCCTACTCTAGAAGATTTAGCAACTGAGTTAGAGATGACACCGACCCAAGTACGAGAAGTTTTGTTGCGGGTTCCTCGCTCCGTTTCTTTGGAAACCAAAGTAGGTAAGGATAAAGACACTGAATTAGGCGAATTACTCGAAACTGACAGTGTAACTCCAGAAGAAATGTTAATGCGAGAATCTTTACAAAGAGATTTGCATCATCTTCTGTCAGATTTGACTAGCCGAGAACGCGATGTAATTTTGATGCGCTTTGGTTTGGCAGATGGTCATCCTTACTCATTAGCAGAAATTGGCCGCGCTCTCGATTTATCACGGGAACGAGTTAGACAAATAGAATCCAAGGCTTTGCAAAAGCTACGCCAACCCAAGCGTCGCAACCTCATCCGCGACTATTTGGAATCTTTAAGTTAGTGATTTGTCATTAGTCATTTGTCATTAGAAAACTACATTTGACAAATGACTACCGACAAAGGACTAATTTGAGACTCAAGTTAAACAATTTCAGATTTGCAATTTTGGATTGACTTTGCCTACAAGGTTACTTAGGTCAAGGATTTTAGATTGGTTCTGTACATAAGGGACGGGGCATGAACCAAAAATTATTTTAATCTAAAATCCAAAATCCAAAATTTAAAATCGCTGCTCAAAAGCCTTTTAGAGGCTTGTAGCAAATTATTTGCATTTAATTGTACAAGACTTTCCCCAGACCTTTGCTCAAATATCTTGAAGGTGGGGATCAACTGCACAATTCAAAATTAACTTATACAAAATTCAAAGTCAAGGGATGCAATCGTTACAAGTATCCTAATTATTAGCTGTATGCAAATTAAATGCACTACAGCTTATTACTTGATTTTTGCTCAAGATTTGATGAATTGTTCTTAAATATTTAGTAAGAATTCTCAATAGGCAATGTTTGTTGCAAATTGCTCCCAAGATTTGTTATATTCTCAACTAACGAGCTTTGTTGAGAAATATTAGTATGACTGTCTACACAACTACTTCACTCAAGGCAGAACTGAACGAACGAGGCTGGCGACTAACTCCCCAGCGCGAAACAATTTTACACATTTTTCAAGAACTTCCGCAAGGTGAGCATCTGAGTGCGGAGGATCTTTATCATCGGCTAGAAACTGATGGTGAAGGGATCAGTCTGTCAACTATTTATCGGACTTTGAAGTTGATGGCAAGAATGGGAATTTTACGGGAACTAGAACTGGGTGAGGGACATAAGCATTATGAAATCAACCAGCCCTATCCCCATCACCACCATCACTTAATTTGTGTTAGATGCAATTCTACTATTGAGTTTAAAAATGACTCAATTTTAAAAATTGGGTCGAAAACTGCTCAAAAAGAAGGTTTTCACCTACTGGACTGTCAAATGACTATTCATGCAGTGTGTCCCAAGTGCCAACGGGCACTGATGCCGCTTTAGCACTTGGGTAGATAAAAAACAAAACTACTCAAATTAACCAAATAAATGGTATTTTGAGCAGTTCGTAATTTGTTGTTACTGGAGGCAAGCAACCAGTTGGGGACTGATACTAACAACGCCAAAGCGGATGTTAAAAGCGTCCGCTCTTAAGATCCTTGAGACTGATGCCGTAGAATTCTTGGGCTTGTTTAATTGCTTTTTTGGTGTCAGCTGCCATTACACCGTTCAGCTTGCCTTTATAAAAACCCCGCTCCCGTAGTCGCGTTTGGATTTCTAAGGTATTAAATTCGCTTTTGCTAGTAGTATTAACTGAGCTATATAACTTAGCTCGCGTAGTTGGGCCAGCAACACCACTTGCTGACAAGTAATTATCTGCTTGGAATCTCCGTACAGCATCGGCAGTGTAAGGGCCATAGTAGCCATTTGGCTCTCCCTCTAAGTATCCTGCCTGGATTAACTGTTCTTGAAGTACTCTAACTGGCTCGCCGCGATCGCCTACACGAAATTTATTTCGATTGACTACCTTTGTGGGAGCCTCTTCTCCATCACCAATGCCAACTCCCGGCAATTTAGCTAATGTTGCTGGGCCAACAATACCGTCAACGCTTAATTTGTAAGAATCTTGAAATCGCTTGACAGCTTCTTCGGTAATTGGGCCAAATATTCCTGTGGCGTTTCCGTAATAAAAGCCTGCAATTCTTAAGCGTTCTTGCAAAGCTCTGACATCTTCACCTTCAGCCCCTTTCGCAAGGTAGTTGGAATTACGGCGTTGGCTAGTTGCTGAACTAGCTGAACTAGTAGTATTGGGCTTTTTGGCTTGCGTGCTTCTTACAGCAGTAGTTTTTTTCGCTTGCCAAGTTTCTAATTTTTGCAGGGTGTTTGCTCCAACAATGCCGTCCACTGGTAAACCAGCGGCCTTTTGAAAGCGCCGCACAGCTTCTTGTGTGGATGCGTCATATACTTGGGTAACAGAAGATTGGTAAAAACCTGCTGTTTTCAACTTTTGTTGTAAATTTCTGACGGAAGGGCCTTGATCGCCTTTTTCCAGTGCCATGACGCTGGTAAGGGCGCCAAGAATAGATAAAGACAGAGCAAGGGGCAACATATACTTCCAAGCCCTACCTGAAAGCCGTTTCCAGTCTGGTGCAGCTGCGTCCTTAAACAAGGAACTGAGGGAGACCAATTCACTGGGTGTGCTGTCTTCGTAGGCGAAAGCTAGGTGCAAATACGCAAGATTTTCCATATTTGTTTCCTACACCATTGATTTTTCTTCGATCACTGCTTCAGCTTGATGTACTAGGTTCCTCAAAGCTTCTAATGTTCCTATATTTACATCCTCCCACAAATTGCGCTTGTGTGCTTCTAATAATTTTTCTGCAATATCGCGCAGTGCATAAGGGTTCTTTTCTTGAATAAATTCCGAGACTACTGGATCGAGCAGGTATGCTTCTACTATACCTTGATACATGTAATCTTCGACACATTTAGCTGTGGCATCGTAGGCGAATAAAAAATCTACTGTTGCTGCCATTTCAAAGGCTCCTTTGTAACCGTGGCGCATGACTCCCGCAATCCACTTGGGATTAACTACGCGAGAACGATACACCCTGGCAATTTCTTCTTTGAGTTGGCGGACTCGTGGATTAGCGGGTATAGAATTATCACCAAAATAAGTTTCGGGATTTTTCCCCTGTAGAGAACGTACCGCCGCAGTTAAGCCACCCTGAAATTGGTAATAATCATCAGAATCTAGTAGATCGTGTTCACGATTATCTTGATTATGCAGGACAACTTGCATTTGGGATAAGCGTTGTTTGAAGGCTTCAGTATTGGGAATTGGGCATGGGGCATTGGGGATTGGGCATGGGGTATTGGAGATTTTATCCTCCCCTGCTTCCCCTGCGCTGCTTCCTGAAGAGTAGGCGTAAGAACTCCAGTTGATGTAGGCGCGGGCTAAATCTTCGTCATCTGTCCAGTTTTGTGATTCGATTAATCCTTGGAGTCCTGCGCCGTAAGCACCTGGGCGAGAACCGAAGATGCGATAGCGCGATCGCACCACTGCTTCTTCTACACTTAATCCTTGGCTTGTCCACAAATCAGTTTCTTGGCGAACTGCATCCGCTAAAGGATTTTGTTCTGGTGGTTCATCCAAGTCTGCTACTGCTGATACTGCTTGAGCAAATAAATCAATTAAGTTAGGAAAAGCATCGCGGAAGAATCCCGAAATTCGCAAGGTGACATCTACACGGGGACGCCCCAAAATCGCCAAGGGCAAAATTTCAAAATCCACTACTCGCCGTGCTGCACCATCCCAGACAGGTTGGACTCCCAGTAAAGCCAAGGCTTCGGCTATATCATCACCGCCTGTTCTCATGGTGGCTGTTCCCCACAGTGATAAGCCTAGTGTTTTGGGATACTCACCATGTTCTTGTGTGTAATATTCAACGAGGGTTTCGGCGGCTTTTCTACCGATATCCCAAGCTGTTTCTGTGGGAATGGCGCGAATATCGACAGAATAAAAGTTTCTCCCTGTTGGTAGAACTTCTGGGCGGCCGCGTGTGGGTGCGCCAGATGGGGCGCTGGGGACGTAACCGCCATCGAGTCCGTGTAATAAATGGGTGATTTCTTGGGGGGTTTTTTGTAGGGCGGGAAGGAGGCGATCGCGTATCCACGTAGAAACGCGATGAATTGCGTTTCCCTCCGCAGCAAAGACGCGATGAATCGCGTCTCTACAAGAAGAATTTTGATTTATTAGTTGTTCTACTAGGAGGGCGGCGTGTTCTTCTAAAACTTCGACGATATCACCGAGGGTACGGCATTCTGTGGCATTAACTATTGAGTATTCACCGCTAGGCATTGACAAATCGGCTGTGAGGGGATCGAAATCTAGTCCCCAATCTTGAGCTATGGCGCGGGTAATACCTGAAGAATGGCGATTGGGGATGCGGGCGATCGCTACTATTAAATCTCGTAGCTGCCTTCCTTGGGGACATTGCCCAAAAATGTGTAACCCGTCACGGATTTGGGCTTCTTTCAATTCACAAAGATAGCCACCGATGGAATTCAAAATTAAGGATGACGCTCCAGGATGAGCTAACGCTGCGCTAACAGACTTAAAAATTTCTGTTTCATTTTGGATTCCTAAATCTAAATGAAGATTTTCTTTGATCACCAGTTCGTGGATGCGATCGCGAATCACTGGCAAACGCGAAGGATCTAAACTGTCTGCTTCATAATACTCATCAATTAAATTTTCTAACTGCTGCAAAGAACCGTAGAGTTCCGCACGAGTCATTGGCGGCGTTAGGTGATCTATAATCACCGCTTGAGCGCGACGTTTAGCTTGGGAACCTTCACCAGGATCATTCACAATAAACGGGTATAGGTGGGGAAGTGCGCCAAAAGCCACTTCTGGATAACAATTACTCGATAAAGCCACACTTTTACCCGGTAGCCATTCTAAATTTCCGTGTTTTCCCACATGAACTACAGCATCAGCACCAAAACATTCTCTTACCCAATAGTAGAAAGCTAAATAAGCATGGGTTGGTTCTAAATCCGGCGCATGATAATTCAAACTGGGGTCATTATCATAACCTCTTGCTGGCTGAATTCCCACGAAAACGTTGCCGAGTTGGATTCCGGGAACGGGGATTGGGGATTGGGGATTGGGTATTGGGCATTGGGCATTGGGCATTGGGTATTGGGTATTGGGAATTGGGTATTGGGAATTGGGCATTGGGTATTGGGTATTCCTCTTGTCTCCCTTATCTCCCTCATCTCCCTCATCCCCCTTGTTCCCATTCCCCATTCCCCATTCCCCATGCCCCATGCCCCATGCCCCATGCCCTATTTCCCACCTTTCACTAATACCTTGCTGAACTGCTGGCGGTAATGAAGCGAAATATTCTTGATATTCTTCCCAAGAGACACTTTGATGTACCGGAAGCCATTCTTTACCTTCTGGATCGTTGGTTACACCATCTGTCAGGCGTTGAATCAACTCGTCTCCTTGAGAGGGTGGGTTTTCTACTTCATACCCAGCCTGATGTAAACCTTGCAGGATTTCTATACAACTAGCTGGGGTGTCGAGTCCTACACCATTGGCGAGGCGGCCATTGCGGTTGGGGTAATTTGCCAAAATTAGGGCTATTCGCCGTTCTTGGGGTGGTTTAGAACGTAGACGCGCCCAATTTGCTGCTAGTTTAGCAACGAACTCGATGCGATCGCTCACTGGTTCATAAATTACCACATCTGTCTCTAGATGAGGATTACGAGTTTGTACGGCTTTAAAAGACACAGCACGAGTAATAATCCGCCCATCTACTTCTGGTAGCGCCACATTCATCCCAATATCGCGGGGAGAAAGCCCTTGAAACTGTGACTCCCACTGCTCAATTGATCCGCCACTGAGGATCACTTGCAATACAGGCACATCTAATTTTTCCCATAGTTCAGTTTGGGGTGTTTCGCTTTCCAAGCGTGCTAGAGAAAAACTGGTGGTATTCAGCAGCACAGCTATCGATTCGCCATCTTTGGGTTGAAAAAATTCACTCAACTCAACTTGCACATCAGGTTCACGCAATGAGGAAACAAACACTGGCACTGGTTGTAAATTTTTCTGTACCAAAGCTTCGCATAAAGCATCAATTACTTTAGTGTTTCCTGCCAGATAATGAGCGCGGTAGAAAAGGATGCCGATTTTGGGAATGGGGCATTGAGCATGGGGCATTGGGCATTGGAAGCCTTGAGGTTCTGAGGCGGATGAATCCAGTTCTGAGGTGGATGAACGGAGTTTTGAGGCGGATGAATCCAGTTCCAAGGTGGATGAATCCAGTTCTGAGATGGATGAACGGAGTTCCGAGGTGGATGAATTCAGTTCCAAGGTGGATGAACGGAGTTCTGAGGTGGATGAATTCAGTTCTAACTCTCCCCTGCTCCTCTGCTCCCCTGCCTCCCCTGCTCCCCCACTCCCCACTCCCCATTCATACAATCCCACACGCCCAACTGGACGGGGTAACGGCGGATTATATGCAGTTAACAGACAAGTATCAGAGATAAATTGCAGAGCATTAACGAAATTTTCTACGCCGCCTTCGCTGAAATACTGCCATACCTGATTAACAATACTCAGAGGCACGGTAGACTGAGAAATTAAGTCGGGATCAAAAGCGTCGTCCCCTGGCATTACAATGAGGGTTCTACCATTACGTTGTACAATTTCTTGCACTACTTCTAAGCCATAACTCCAGTAGGAACGTCCTCCTAACAGGCGCAAAATAATTACTTGGGCAAGTTCCAAAACTTGCTCGCCATAAGTATCTATGCTTAACTGTTGCTGTAACTGCAAGAGATTGGCGACTCTTAAGGCAGGAAAGCTTGTAGGTAATTTTGTCACCGCAACTGCCAAAGTTTGAATGTCGGTATCAGCAGCCGTAATCAACACGAAAGGCGCTGGAGTTTGTTCTAGAAAAATTAAGCCCTCTGACTGATTCCATCCACCCGATATGCTACTTGTACGATGCATAATGCTGTATTACCGTCTTAAACTATATGGTTATTGCACAATCAAAACAAACTTTTTCCTTGCATTCAGCTCCCTCTTACCAGTAATGATTTAAAATGCTTAGTTCTCCTGATTTGAGCTTTTCTCGAACCTTGCCTATTGTTGTATTTAATCAGCTTGGGGAATTGTTAGAACAGATGGCTCAAACGGTGGGAAGTGCCGCTCTGCTACTGACAGAAGCTGTGTTAGTACGAATTGATGTACCTGCGAAGTGGCAAAGGCAAAGGTTTACACTAGTGGTTTCTGAGCAGTTTAGTGCGCTCTTGGTAGGAAACTTAGCGCAGGGGGATGAGGGGGAGCAGGGAATTGACTCGGCGCTTAATGCTCAGTTGACATTTAATTTAGAGGCGATCGCAACATTTGTCTACGAATTAAGAAACTTGTTTGAGTATGATTCCTCCACTTACCAAAATCTCGAAGGTTATCGCCAAATTATTCAGCCCAATGATGCTACGCTCCAAAGTCAATTCTCACTGTTGTTATTAGAATATCTCCTAATTCAGCCAAACCAAGAAATAATAGCACCTCCAAGCTCAACTGCGCCGACAATTTATATCTGTCAGCCAGTGGAAGATGCTTTAAAAAAACAGATTGCCCAGGAGCGGTTGTTAAATCAGGTAACAACGCAAATCCGCAAAAGCCTAGATTTGCCAGTGATTATGGCAACAGCAATTACACAAGTGCGTGAGTTTCTGGAATTAGACAGATTAGTAATCTATAAATTTGAAGGTTCCAAAGTCAAGGCTCAACGATACCAGTCTGACACTATTCCCCTCAGTGGAACCGCACTGCTAACAGATACGGAACAGTCGATTGGAGCTTCGGAAATCTATTTTTCTATACCAAAAAACAAGGATAAACCCTCGCTTTCTGTGTCAGCTAATAATCAACCATTACTAGAAGACTGGCAAAACTATCGAGGTTATATTGTCTATGAAGCCCGTGCTACAGATGCTATTACATCGGTGTTGAATTACACGGAAAAAAATTGCTTTATCCGAACCTCTCAATGTTGGGAAAAATATCGCCAAGGCTTTACCTTAGCTGTGGATGATGTCGAAAAAACTTATGCTCTAGAAGAGTGTTTGTTAAATTTTTTGAGGGAAACCCAAGTTAGGGCTAAGTTGGCAGCACCGATTATATTTGAAGATAAATTGTGGGGATTGCTGATTGCTCATCAGTGCGATAATCCACATCAGTGGACTGAGAGTGAAAAAAACTTGCTGAGTTCGATCGCAGAACAGTTAGCGATCGCAATTCACCAAGCTGATTTAATGCAAACGCTTACCCAAGAAAAACAAACTCTCGAACAACGAGTTATTGAACGCACAATAGGATTACGTGATGCTCTCCTCGCCGCCGAAGCTGCTAACCGTCTCAGAAGTGAGTTTCTCGCCACTATCAGTCACGAATTGCTCACGCCTTTAACTTATGTGATTGGGATGTCATCTACATTGTTACGTTGGCCTTTGGGTGAATTGAGTCAGCGACAACGGGGTTATCTGCAAACAATCCACGACAGTGGAGAACATTTATTAGAAATGATTAATGACATCCTCGATTTATCCCAAATCGAGGCTGGTAAGACAGCTTTAAATATTTCGGAATTTTCTTTGGTGAATATTGCGGAAACTGCTGTTGAGTCACTGCGAAAAAAAGCAATCAGTGAACAAATTAATCTCAACCTTGATTTGCAAATCGATCCTAAACGCGATCGCTTTACCGCCGATGGAGAACGAGTAGAACAAATTCTCTGGAATCTGTTAACTAATGCGATTAAATTTACCCCCGAAAGTGGTAGCGTTACCTTACGTCTTTGGGTGGAAGATGATACAGCTATTTTTCAAGTAGAAGACACCGGGATTGGTATTCCTGATGAACAATTACCATTAATTTTTGATAAATTTCAGCAACTCGATACACCCTATCGCCGCCGCTACGAAGGTACTGGACTGGGACTAGCTTTAACTAAACAACTTGTGGAACTCCATCGGGGACGAATTGAAGTAGAATCCACTGTAAGTATCGGCTCAATTTTTACTGTATGGATACCAGCTCAGGCAATGAGAGTGGTGAGTTAGGAGTCATGCGATTTTAGATTTTAGATTTTAGCCCACTGTTGGTTACTTAACTCGCCTCGATTCATTAACACACTATGCCTGCGTTCGCCTATTTTTTAGGATACAACGAGTTTGAAAACACGTATAGACTATACATAAAATTTTTGCAACTAACTTAAGTATGAATAAATATTCTATCTTAAGCAGGTTTTTGAAAACAGTTGCAGCAAATAAGCTGTTATTTGATTGTTGAAAATAGCTTTCCATACAGGGGTACTTAAACATAAAAAGTTTAAGTATTTTTTATCTAAATGTCTTATAAATTACATTGCTTATCTACGTATATTCTCATAAATCATTTAGGATTGCTATATCAGCTAACCAAACTACTAAATTTTTTATTTTGAGGCTAGGCTAATAAGCATTTTTTCAAAAACTTTCAACACAGGCTCCTTTCCATTGTCTCTAGTGAAAATAGTATAATTTGGGTGAGAATTGACTTCAATTAACCAATATTGGTTATCTCGATCTAATACAATATCTAAACCACCATAATCAAGGTCTAATTCTTCAAAAACTGGTTTAGCAAAATTAGCAATCTCTGACAATATTTGTGGTTCGTTGATATACTTTGCTTTTGCACCATTCCAGTGCAGAGGGCTGAGGTTCCCCGCAAACTCTGCATTACTTGTATCTTTTTCATAGAGCAAAACTAATTCTTTATTTAAGAAAACCGCTCTATATTCAGATTTTATATGAATAAATTCTTGAGCGATCGCAACGTAATCATACTTGTTATTAATATTAAAAATCTCTTTTACAGCAGTTTCAATTTCATCTATATTCTGGCATAAAAAAACGTTATGTCCACCAGAACCAGAATTTCTTTTGACAATTACTGGTGTTTCAAATTTTTCTTTAATCTCTAATACGATATCTTGAATACTGGGAAATTTTAAATAAATTTTATATTGAATGTCACAAAAAGGCGAAAGAAAACCTACTGTCCGAGGAAGTTTGACCTTTTGCTTTAAAATATGGTATGTGTATTCCTTGTCTTTTATAATTTTTGCTACTGCTTGATTAATTAACGGAGTGCTATAGTTACAAAAATAATGCTGTTTATTATTGAGTTTAATTTTTATTAAATTTTCAGCAGGTTGAAAAATTTCATAGCTGATGTTTAAGTTTTCACAAGCTTGGAGCAATAGGGAAACATTATCTAACATAAATACTTAAATTTAAATGTCCAAATTAGGATTTAGGAATTATTTTAACTTGTTGTTTGCCGTTTAAAAATTACTACCTCAGTACCAACAACTGGGTTACGCGCTATCAACCTATTTTGGGAATCAACAATTTCTAAATGGGTAAAATCCAGTTCTTGAGAGCGTTGTAATATCTCCGCAGCTAGTTTGTCCTGCTGAGATTCTTTGAGAGTGTACCAATCGTCACTAATTTTGACCGTAAGATTGCTAGTACGGAAATTGGCTTGAATTGACTTTATCAGACCAGAGGCAATGCGATCGCTAATTTCGGCTACCTGATTTTCAATAGCCGCAATCAAAGCTTGTTCTGGCGTTAATTCTATCGCTGGCGTTGGCGTTGGCGTGGGAATTGGTTCGGGTTCCGCTTTCACTTCCGGCGTTGGTGGTGGCGGAGTTTGTACTTCTGGCGGCGGCGTAATTTCTTTTGGTGGCAGTGACGGCTGTGGTTCTGGTGTAACTGACTCCGGTGGAGTAGTTATGGTTGGTGTCGGTGTTGGTGCAGGAACTTCTTCAACGGGTGGAACTGTTGCGATTTCAGTAGGTTTACTAGTAAAGACACTCGTAGTTGTCCAAACAATAATTACAGCAATTCCAGTAACAATTCCAGTCATTGCTGTATCTGATAACTTTGTTGACAAATTTGATGGTAAAAACAAGCGGATTGTCCTTAGCAATCCACCCCACCACAACTGAAACTGCTGGAAAAAGCCAGGTTTTTCCTCAGTACCAGGTGGCGGTACTGCCTCCAGTTTCTCCACCGTTACTTCTAAAACCCCAATCGTCCCTTGGAGAAGTTGGATAATTTTAGCCTTCCAAAATGGCTGAACTCTCTGGTAAGGTTTTTGGGGAGGTTGAGTTACTTGGTTATCCGTCGGTTTTGACTGATTGTCTTGTGACATGGAACTTTCACCAAAAGCAGCGAATCAAAGACAAACAACGTACATTATTACTGGTGCTGCCTTCTTTTGCCTTAATGTATCATTTCAATTGCACATTGCTTCAGCTAAACTGACTATTTATTAAATTTGGTGAGTTATGAACCTCAAACGCCGTCAATTTTTATTTTTAAGTAGCTTCAGTGCCATTGGTACGGGATTTTTAGGCTGGATGTTAGCTGATAAAAATCATCAAACTGCTGATATCACCGATTCAACAACAGCTATAGCCGCCAACCCAGCCAAAAAAGACTTGTTATTACGTTTTGTGTCTGTAGCTGATACAGGGACTGGCGCTAAAGGACAGTATGCTGTGGCTGGAGCGATGAACGCATATCATAAACAAAATCCTTATGATTTAGTTGTTTTAGCTGGAGACAACATTTACAACAACGGCGAAATCGAGAAAATTAGTGCAGTTTTTGAGCGTCCTTATCAAGCTTTACTAAAACTTGGTGTGAAATTTCAGGCTTGTTTAGGTAATCATGATATTCGTACTGAAAATGGCGATCCACAAGTCAAGTATGCTGGCTTTAATATGAAGGGACGTTATTATACATTTAAACGTAATCAAGTACAATTTTTTGCTTTAGATACTAACGGTAATGCTGATTGGAAAAACCAGTTAACTTGGTTAGAAAAAGAATTAAGTCTTAGTAAAGCTCCTTGGAAAGTTGTATTTGGTCATCATCCAATTTATTCATCGGGTCAGTATGGGAGTAATCCAAATTTTATAAAAACTTTCACTCCTCTATTTCAAAAACACGGCGTTCAACTTTACATCAATGGTCACGAACATAATTATGAACGGACTCGTGCTATTGATGGGACAACTTATTTAATTTGTGGTGCAGGTGCTGGAAATCGCCCTGTAGGGCGTTCTGAGTGGACAAAGTATTCTACAAGTGATTTAAGTTTTGCCTCTTATGAGGTGTATAAAGATAGAATAGAAGTAAGTGCGATCGCTACTAATAATCGCGTTTTTGATAAAGGTATTATTCAATTAAAATCAGCGTAATTATTATGAAAATCAAGTGTTTAAAAATGCAATCATTCCGTGGAATCGGCGATTTGATGCTTGATTTCGATCAAACAGTCCCAACGGTACTTATTGGTATCAACGGTGTAGGAAAATCGAGTATTCTTGACTGTCTTGCTATTCTTCTAACAAATGAAGATTGGCAACCAAGTTGAGACAACTTCAGCAAACCACAAAAAACCGATGTACATGATTCCTTGTTGCAAGAGCAAGGTTTTATCTGTTGCTATTGTGGAAGACGTATTACCAAGGATATTAGCCATATTGAACATCTAAAACCTAGATATCCTTATACTGAGCTAACGCTAGAATACACAAATATGCTGGCTTCATGCCAAAGAGAAAGAGAGCGTAAAGAACCTCTGCACTGTGGGAGCAAGAAAGATCATTGGTACGACGAGGATTTGATGGTTTCACCCATAAATGCGAATTGTGAGGCGTTCTTTAACTACACTGATGATGGGCAGATTTTGGCGACAGATAATTCAAAAAAGCAATTAGCTGCTGAAACAACAATTGATAAACTTGGACTTAATATTGATAAGCTGAAAGATTTACGTGCAAAAGCTGTTGAGCCAATCTTGGAAATCATCAACACAATCACAGAGGGAGAGAGACAAGACTTAATTCTAGGTTTCAGTGAAACTGATTCTAAAGGATATTATGAAGAGTTTTGTGCTGCCATTATTTATTTACTAAAAAATTAGTTTTAATGGAGTAGCCTGTTGTAGACATTGCATCTTTCATTAGTCTTTCCTCCGTAAGACTGTAACGTGAATCCTCTTGCTCCATTAAGATATATTGAAGTTCACAGGAGCAGCATCTTCTGAAGATGGGTTTAGATTTTGGAAAAACCCTTTGTTCTTCACATCGGGTTATAAGCGTATGTTTTCTGAAGTTAAAAAATGTCTCGTGTTAGCCGTACCTTTAGCAGCAGCACAACTGGCTCAATCTGCAACTGGTTTTGTGGATACGGTAATGATGGGCTGGTTAGGAAGCCAGACTATTGCATCTGGAGCATTGGGAGTTACTATCTTTAGTTTTTGTCTGTTAATTGTTGCTGGTATCGTTTCTGCTATCAGTCCGTTAGCCGCCCAAGCCTACGGAGCCGGAGATAGAGAAAAACTTGGCACAATTGTCCGGCTGGGACTAGGGATATCTTTGGTACTAGGAATACCTATTACATTGCTGCTTTACAATGGAGGTGCTTTACTACTTCTACTAGGGCAGGATGCTAAGGTAGTAGCACTAGCAGAGATTTATTTAAGAGCGATCGCACTGGGTTTTATTCCTGCTTTAGGCTTTGCAGTACTTAAAAGCTTTCTTTCTGCTCTATTCCAACCGCAATTAGTGATGGTGACTGTGGTTTTGGGTACTCTACTCAACATCACAGCTAACTATGTGCTGATGTTTGGCAAACTGGGATTTCCGGCGCTGGGTTTAGCTGGTATCGGTTGGGCAAGCACACTCTCACTTTGGAGTATGTTTGTTGCTTTGATAGTTTATATATGTAATCAGCCTCGTTTTGCAGTTTATAATATTTTTCGACCTTTATCTAAAAAAGCTTTTCCCTTAGAACATCGCCGGATCATTGGCGAAATTTTTCAAATTGGATTGCCCATTGGCGGGCTGATTGCGGTCGAAGCGGGACTGTTCACTGTTGTTACCTTCATAATAGGAAAATTAGGAACAAACGCTCTTGCTGCTCATCAAATTGCTTTACAAACAATTTCCATATCATTCCAGCTTGCACTAGGCATTTCTCTAGCGACAACAGTACGTGTTGGGCAGTTAGTTGGGCAGAATGACCTGCTTGCTACTCGTCTGGCTGGATATGTAGGCATTGCCATTGCAGCTCTATCTATGGGTATGGTAGGTATTACATTTTGGTTAGTGCCAAAGTCGATTATTTCTCTTTATATTGACATTACCGATCCCAACAATGCAGATGTGGTTGTCCTCGCAGTAAAATTGCTGGGAGTGGCAGCGATTTTTCAAATAGTTGACGGTGTGCAAGTTACTGCGGGCGGAGCATTACGCGGATTAAAAGACACTCGAATTCCGATGTTGATTGGTATTTTTGCTTATTGGTGTGTTGGTTTATTCACTGGTTATACTTTCGGAATCTCGTCGGGGTATGGAGCGATTGGTCTTTGGTGGGGACTAGCTATTGGTTTAGCGATCGCTGCAATAATCATGACTTGGCGGTTTAGCAACAAAACAACTAACCACTGATAAACAAAGTTTTAATTAACTAGGGGTAAAAATTATGAACATCCAACTTCAAGGGGAATACGAGCAATTTATACAAACCCGAATTGCTACAGGTAGGTATGAAAATGCTGAAGATGTGATTGTTAAAGCACTGAAACTGCTGGAAGAATGGGAGAATGGTTATCAGGAATGGGAAGAATCAACCCAGAAAAAACTAGCTGCTGGGCTTGCTTCTATCGAACGTGGAGATGTAGTAGATGGTGAAGTGGTGATGGCGCGACTAGAGGAGAAATTACGTCAAGCGCGTGAGACTCAAGGATAATGGAATACTCTATTGCCAAGGAAGCAAGTCAAGATTTAGATGAGATTTTGGATTATTTTTTAGTTCGCAATATCAACGCTGGGTCAAGATTTATTCGAGAATTTAATAAGAAATGCCAAAACATAGCTCAATTCCCGAATATAGGACGAAGTTACCCCAAGTTTGACCCCAGGCTTAGAGGAATACGCTTAGATAGCTACATTATTTTTTATCGAGTTTTTGAAGATAGTATTGTGATTGTGCGGGTAGTTAGCGGTTATCGGGATTTAAGCTCTATATTTGCAGATGTGGACGATGAGTAGATTTTAGAGTTGTCTGAAAATCCAACTCTAAACGTTAACATTAGCTTAATTATCACCGCAAAAATTTATGATTCTTGAGGCAGTTATGCTTCATGTTAAATCTGGTCTAGAATCAGATTTTGAAGCTACTTTCAAAAAAGCTTCTAAATTTATTTCTTCAATGGATGGATATTTATCCCATGAATTGCATAAATGTATAGAAGTTCAAGGTAAATATTTATTACTTGTCAAATGGCAAACCTTAGAATCTCATACTGTTGGATTTAGAAATTCTGCTGAGTATCAAGAGTGGAAAAAACTTCTACATCATTTTTATGAGCCATTTCCTACGGTTGAACACTTTGAAGAAATTGAAATATAAAAAACAAGTAGTAAGAGTTTAGAATTGCTAAACCCCTACAGCATGGTCTATTTACCTGAAAATATAGCAATCCTAGTTAAGCTACGCTAACCCAGCAACATACTTTGCAAACACCGCAACATCGCAAAGCTTTCTGTGCTGTAGCCGTCTACCAGTTTTAAGAGAATCAGTTACAAAAACTCATCCTTTGATAAGTTCAGAAGAAGCTGGAGTTAATACAACTTAAGCTCAACTTATAGATGCTGATGTTTTAGTTACAAATACTCCTTTTTAGATAAGTAAAACTAAAGTTGGATTTAATAAATTTAATTATTAATTATAAAACTTCCAAAAATGATAAGTAAAATACGAGTTTTAGTTAATAAAACTTCTTCCTAACTTATTAATGAACAAGTTTTAGTTACTACAGGATGTTCCGGAGTTACAAATGAACAAGTTTTAGTTACTACAGGATGTTCTGGAGCTATAAATCAATACAGTTCAGTTAAGCAATTTTTCCCTCTCTTTCTTCTCTCTGCGTCCTCTGCGCCTTGGCGGTTCGTTAAAAAATTGACTTGGATAACAAAGTTTTAGCCTTAACTGAACCGTATTGAGCTATAAATGCTTCTTCTGTAGTTGACACAGCTTGTTCTGTAGCAACGCACCATCAAAATATAGTCTATCTGGTCGTTTATATACCTCTTACTCTACTCGTTGCAACTGTGCTACTCTTGGGTCAACAATTTTTTGTCCCAAGCTATCAAATTTAATTGCCACAGACATCTTACTACCCGTTCCAAAGACATGAGTGATTTCACCAATTCCAAAAGTTTTATGTAATACTCGATCGCCTACTTGCCAATTCTGCTTCGTGTCTTGCTTTCCATTAGGAGTAGAGGCACTTTTAGTATAAGTTTGACGACTCAGGCGTGGAGTAGTTAATAATTCTTCTGGTAATTCGTCGAGAAATTGCGATCGCATCGCGGGTTCACGAGAACCATATAAACGACGTTCCCGCGCATGTGATATATACAACCTTTCTTGGGCGCGAGTAATTCCCACATAACACAAGCGGCGTTCTTCTTCCAAAGATGCAGGATCGCCCAGCGATCGGTAGCCAGGAAATAGCCCTTGTTCTAATCCCACTAAAAATACTACGGGAAATTCCAAACCTTTGGAAGCGTGCAAAGTCATCAATGAAACGGCTGTTTGCCCTTCTTTTAAATTATCCAAATCGGAACTAAGGGCAGCACTATTCAGAAAGTCTCGCAGGGAAACCTCTTCGTTTTCTTCTTGAAATTGCAGTGCAGCATTGTAAAGTTCCTGGACGTTTTGTACCCGATCTGTGGCTTCATCTGTGCCTTGACTCATCAAGTCTTGAACGTAACCAGAATCTTCTAGTATTCCTTGCAAAACTTCAGTCACGGGAAGCGTGCCGATTTGTCCTTGCCAACGGCTAATCATCTCGGCAAAGCTATTTACAGCTTTTGTAGCGCGTCCAGCTAATGTATTAACTGATGTTTCATCACTGAGTATTTCCCACAGGGTTGTTCCTAGTTGCTGAGAGGCATTTACCAAAGCATCAATAGTGGTTTTGCCAATTCCTCGCCGGGGAGTATTAATAACTCGTAATAAACTGACTGTATCAGATGGGTTAGCGATCGCTCTTAAATACGCAATCACATCTTTAATTTCTTTGCGATCGTAAAATCTCATTCCTCCCACAACTGTGTAAGGAATTTGATATTTTACCAACAATTCTTCAAAGGGTCGAGATTGGGCATTCGTCCGATAAAGTATGGCAAAACTACCCCAGCTTAACTCTGGATTTTGCTGTTCTAAAGTGCTAATTTGATTAATCACAAATGCCGCTTCTGCCAGTTCTTCATCGGCTTTGTGACAAGTAATCTGCTCACCCGGCCCCCGCGTCGGTTTGAGGACTTTATCAATCCGTTGGGTGTTATTTTCAATCAGTTCATTAGCCGCTTGCAGAATGTTTTCACAAGAACGATAGTTTTCTTCCAGCTTAACCATCGTCCGGGTGTCATCATCTACCAAACCATCACCAAAGTCTTCCTGAAATCCCAGCAAGATAGTGAAATCTGCCATCCGAAAGCTGTAAATTGATTGATCGGCATCGCCGACAACGAAAACTGAGCGATTTTCCCATTCCCATTCGCTCTTTCTGGTTTCGCCATTAGTCACCAATAAATGAATTAGTTGATACTGAGTGCGGTTAGTATCCTGATATTCATCTACAAGGATATGGCGAAACTTGCGATGCCAGTAACCCAATACTTGCTCATTTTGCTGAAATAATCTAGTTGGTACGAGAATTAGATCGTCAAAGTCGAGAGCGTTATTTTCTGCTAACTTATCTTGATATAAACTGTAGACTTGGGCAATTACTCGTCCGCGATAATTGGGTTGATCTTGCTCAAATTCTTGGGGCGATAAACCTTGGTTTTTAGCATTACTAATAGCGTAACGGACAGAGCGAGCATCAAATTTTTTATCGTCTAAATTTAACTGTTTATTGACGATTTCTTTAATCAGACTCATCACATCTGATTCATCAAAGATAGAAAAATTGCGATTCCAACGCCGTCCTTTTTCGTCTACATATTTTTCAATATCAAACCGGAGAAGCCGAGAAAATAGACTGTGGAAAGTGCCACACCATAAGTCTTTGATCGTAT
Source organism: Nostoc commune NIES-4072 (assembly GCF_003113895.1). NCBI lineage: Bacteria > Bacillati > Cyanobacteriota > Cyanophyceae > Nostocales > Nostocaceae > Nostoc > Nostoc commune. Next base: position 1,888,524 of record NZ_BDUD01000001.1, read on the forward strand.
CTTTGTAAACTTGCGATCGCAATTGCGTTTGTTGATATTCTGTCAACAAATCCAACTTCTGACCGTGTTGTTTCATCGCCAGTTGTTCAGCAAACAGCCGTTGAATCCGGTCTTTCATTTCCCGTGCGGCTTTGTTGGTAAAAGTAACCGCCAGGATATTTTCTGGATCAACACGGTGTTTCAGAATTAGATTCGCAATACGATAAGTCAGCGCTCGTGTTTTACCGGAACCTGCGCCAGCAACAACTAGCAACGGGCCGCAGTAATGTTCGACAGCTTGACGTTGGCTAGGGTTAAGGTGACTGAGAAAGTCGATGGTTGTTGTCATGGATGTGAAAAAGCGATTGCCTGGCGTCACATCAATAGAGAGTTGCTATTGCCCAGGTTACAACATCTTAACGAAACTTGGTCAACAAAGATTGGCAATATTCTTAACCAGAATGTTACTCATAAGCTAAGACCTTACGAGCATCGCCATCAAAAGTATCAAGCATTCGTTCGCGCCAGCTAAAAATGGGATCATCTCCTACAAGTAAGGGAAATGGGCTAACGCTACGTGCCCATTGAAAAGAGCCAAACACCACATAGTCTGCCCAAGCTGGTGTTTGTCCGGCTAAGAAGCTTTGGTGCTGGAGAGTTCGACGCATTGGGGTTAGGCTATTACGAAAGGTGACAACTCGTTGTTCCCGATCGGCAGAAATGACCTCTAATGTTGCACCAAAAGCCTTTTCGCGTGTTTGGCGGAAGTAGTCTTTGTCCTTTTCGTGTAGGTGCGAATAAATATCTGTAATAATCAGTCGCAAGATTTCAGGATTGAGTACTGCTTCCACCCAATCAGTAGTAAATCGAGATAACGACTTTCCAACTTCTCCACCAAATAGTGATGGGTACTTAGGGTAATTCTCCTCCAAATACTGAGCGATCGCCCAGGAATCGTAAACAACTTGCTCACGATCAACTATTACTGGCACTTTACCTTGTCCTGAGAAGGCTATAGTTTCCTTTTCAGTAAAACGCCAAGGTACAGTTTCAAAAGGCAATCCCTTATGGAGTAGAGCCAGCCGCACGCGCCAACAGTTAGGACTAAAACGGCGATTGTTTTCAGCCCCTGCCAAATCGTACAGCCTAATCTTTGTTGATTGCATGATTGATTGTATTCCTGAAAATTTTATGCTGTCTTGACGATTAAGCCTAGATTACTGCTAATCGAGCGCAATTTGAGCGAGCATTATCTTTACAGGATTTACGCCAAAAATTTTCAAACCTATATAATTTGTGTCAAGGCAATTCATAAATTGCCCCTACAATACGTTAATTTTTTCTACGCTACATAGGTTGATCGTCAGTTCTTCTTACACGTTTCGTCGTAAGATCAGCGACGGGGAATCTAACATCAAAAAATGCTGGGCAAGCTTTAACTTTTTCTGCGATTGACCCTGTTTAATACCTAACCAATAAGTATTGTCACCAATAGGACTATTCACTCCTTGAGTATCCAATTGACATTGGGTAGCAATACACAATACATCACGATTCAACCGTTAAGTTTTTAAAGATGAAAAATTTCTTTAATTTCAGGTTTAACCAATACAAGGAGGAGTGGATATGGATATCAGCTTAATTGTATCCAATATTTTAAATCCGCCAATCCTGTTTTTCTTTTTAGGCATGACTGCTGTTTTTGTCAAGTCTGATTTAGAAATTCCCGCACCAATGCCCAAACTCTTTTCCTTGTACTTGCTGTTTGCCATTGGTTTTAAGGGAGGGGTAGAACTAATCAAAAGCGGTGTAACTCAGGAAGTCGTTCTAACACTCGCAGCAGCAATGATGATGGCTTGTGTTGTTCCAATTTACACCTTTTTTATCTTGAAGTGGAAATTGGATACTTACGATGCGGCTGCGATCGCAGCAACCTACGGTTCTATCAGTGCCGTCACCTTCATCACAGCTAGCGCTTTTTTAACTGAGCTTGGTATTGCTTTTGATGGTTACATGGTGGCAGCCCTTGCCCTGATGGAATCTCCAGCAATTATAGTTGGTCTAATTTTAGTAAATATATTCACCGTCGATGGAAAGCGAGAGTTATCGTGGCCGGAAGTTTTGCAAGAAGCATTTCTTAACAGTTCAGTTTTTCTATTAGTAGGTAGTCTATTAATAGGTGTCTTGACAGGAGAACACGGTTGGCATGTCTTAGAACCTTTTACTCAAGGGTTATTTTATGGCGTTCTCACCTTCTTTTTACTTGACATGGGATTGGTGGCTGCTAAAAGAATTAAAGACTTGCAAAAAACCGGAGTTTTCCTAATTTTATTTGCCATACTAATTCCTATACTCAATGCAGGCATCGGGTTAGTGATCGCCAAATTGATCGGTATGCCTCGCGGAGATTCGCTGTTGTTCGCTGTATTGTGTGCCAGTGCTTCTTACATCGCTGTCCCTGCGGCTATGCGGATGACTGTTCCCGAAGCAAATCCCAGCCTGTATGTTTCAACCGCTTTAGCAGTAACATTCCCGTTCAATATTATTGTGGGAATTCCGTTATATCTCTACGTAATTAACCTATTCTGGAGGTAATAATATGCACGTAGTTAAAAAGATAGAAATTATCGCCAACTCTTTTGAACTTGCCAAAATTTTAGATAGTTTAGACAAGTCGGGTATACATAACTATGCCGTAATCCGAAATGTTACTGGTAAAGGATTACAAGGAACGACTGAAGATTTAGACATGACCATGTTTGATAATGTTTACATCCTCGCGTTTTGTATGCCAGAACAACTCAATCGGGTTGTAGAAAATATCAAACCACTTCTTAATAAGTTCGGAGGTACTTGCTACGTTTCCGATGTGATGGAAATTCGCTCTGTCAGATGTGTAGCGTCGATGTAAAAAAGTTATAAATCAATGAAGCATTTCATGGAACGTCGTGACTTTTTGAAGTTGGGAATGACGGGGGCGTTTGGGATGATGCTATCTGCCAGCGATTTGCTTTGGCGGGTGGAAGAGGCTAAAGCTGCCGAAATACCCTCAACTTCCCTTAAATCCCTTAGTCCTGATGCAGCCTTACAAAAACTGATGGAGGGGAATCAGCGATTTGTTGCTCATCAACCCCAATACCCCGATCAATCGGCACTGCGGTTGCAAGAAGTTGCTCAAGCTCAACATCCATTTGCAACTATTCTTAGTTGTGCGGATTCACGAGTCCCCGCAGAAATTGTTTTTGATCAGGGCATTGGGGACATCTTTGATATTCGGATTGCCGGAAATATCGCTACGCCTGAAGCGATTGGTAGTATTGAATACGCGGTTGTCTTATTAGCCTCTCCGCTATTGATGGTAATGGGTCATGAACGTTGCGGAGCTGTAACCGCCGCAGTCCAAAACGAATCGTTACTCGGTGATATTAGTACTTTTGTGAAGGCAATTAAGCCAGCAGTGGAAAAGGTTAAGAGTCAGTCGGGTGATGCGGTTGAGAATGCTGTGGTGGCAAATGTGCAATATCAAATTGAACGGTTGAAGCGATCGCAGCTTTTAACTGAGCAAGTGCGATCGGGCAAATTGAAAATTGTCGGAGGTCGTTATGACTTGGATACAGGGAGGGTAACTATTATTACTTAGTTTGGGAGATAAGGGAGATGAGGGAGATGAGGGGGCAGGGGAGGCAGGGGAGGCAGGGGGAGAAGATATTAATAACCAATGCCCCATGCCCCATGCCCCATTCAATCTTGCACAGTCATTGGCAGACGAATAGTAAAAGTAGAACCGACTCCCGGTTGACTTTTGACAATAATCTCACCACCCATCATCTGGCAAAAGTGACGGCTAATTGCTAACCCCAATCCCGTACCTCCATACTTTTTCGTAGTCGAGGTATCTCCTTGTGTAAAAGGTTTAAATAACTGCTGCTGTTGACCTTGAGACATGCCTATGCCTGTGTCAGTAACAGTGAAAGTAATCATCCCCAAAGGAGCCTCCGGTCGGAATTCATCCTTTTCTCTTTTGACTGTTAGCGTGATTTTGCCGTTTGTAGTGAATTTACTGGCGTTGCTGAGTAAGTTTAACAACACCTGCCGCATCCTAGTTTGATCGGCGTACATCATGCCAAGTTGCTGATCAACATGCACTTCTAAAACATTGGCATTTTTTTCTATAGCTGGTTTGACAGTGAGGACAACATTATGAATCAGCGTCGCAATCTCGAATGTCTCTGGATAGAGGGCCATTTTCCCCGCTTCAATTTTTGACAAGTCGAGGATTTCGTTAATCAAGTGCAGTAGATGCTTACCAGCAGCGTTAATTGTTTCTAAGTCTGTGATAAAGTCTGGCGATAAACCAAGATCGGTAGCGTCGTCTTCTAGAAGTTGACTTAAGCCAATGACAGCATTTAATGGTGTGCGTAATTCGTGGCTGACATTGGCCAAAAATACGCTTTTTGCTTTGCTAGCAGCTTCGGCTAATTCTTTAGCTTGTTGTAGTTCTTTTGTTCGCTCAGATACTCGCTCAATTAGACGATTTAAAGATTTGGCGAGTAGGCCAATTTCATCTTCAGTGGTAACAGGCGCTCGTAAATCGAAATTATGTTTCCTTGCAACTTGTTCAGCTACTTGGGTGACAGTGATAACTGGTTCAGCGATCGCTCGACTGGTACGCCAAGCTACAATGGCTGCGATCGCCACTGAAACCAGCATACTCACGATCACGATCAATCGCTCAATTATTTTTGCCTGCTCAACAGCTTTTTGCCTTTGTTGCTCTTGTTCTTGGGCAGTTTGCAGGATGTTAGTCAAGCTTTGAGAAAGCTGCTCTAGCCGGATGGCTGTATCACCACGCATAATTGCCAATAACTGCGATCGGGCGGAAGAAATCTGCCCAGACTGCACTTTTTGGGAGTCAATTTTCTCTAAGACGACCTCGATTTGCTCAACGTAAGCTTTTAAATTTTTCTTGTAATCCTGCAATAACGTCTGTAAAGTCGAACTTGTTGCGGCTAGTCTTTTAGGTTTACTGTTGATAAATACGCCAATTTTTGACTCTAATTGCTTGGCTTTTTCAACATTCTTCAGAAAATCGGCTTTTTTGGTTTGTAGCTGTTGTGAATCTTCCAATACAGCAACTAGGTTAGAGCTATGTAATTGCGCCCCGACTACTGCATCTTTATAATTACTCAGTAGTTGACCTTGTTCGTATGCTTGGTTGAATTGCCTAACTTCCCTTCCCCGGTAGTAGTTGGCGATGACTAACCCAGTCAGTGAGCCAAAAAAGCCAATTCCAATAGCTACAAAGTACCCATAGCCAATTTTTTGATGGATGCGCCAGGAACTGGCTTTGAGTTTCCCTCGTGAGGGAAATTCTATGGTCGGGAGTTCGTCTGTCGATGGCTCTTCGGCTGACACTTTTTTGCTTTCTGAACTGCTGTCAATAGGGGTTGGCTTTTGAGGAAGGCATTTCTCAAACCCCCTTGCTTTCCCACAAGAATCACCAAATCAGTTTAACTTGTGCAAACACTTTAATTGGTGATTAACATTTACATTACCTTCTTTTATAGCAATAGCAAATCATTACTTACTATATAATTCACATATCCTTATATGAAATAGGTAAATTTGATAGCAATATTGCTAAGTATAGTTACTGAGAGCGAATAGGATTCACTTTTTTCAGCAGCAACAAATAATTCTCTACACTAAAGACCTATCTAAAACTGTCTTCTCCTTACCACAATACTTTCCTCAATATGCGGTTAATAACAATGAGTTGTTACCATCAGGTATGCCACTACTCTACCTTAACTGCTTCCTTATAAAATTAATACAATCAGGAAAAAAACAAAAGCTTTGACACTCGTTGAGCATTGGGCATGGGGCATTGGGCATTGGGCATGGGGAAAGAGGAGGCTGGACGCAGAAATTCTTTAAGTTTTAATTTTTAATTGATTTCTTTCCTTGCTCCCTCATCTCCAAGGCAGAAGTATCATAAAATAGCTTAAAAGTCTACTCTGTGTGAACACAAAAAAATTTTACTAGGTATTAATATCAATACGAATGCGTTAATTTACCAATGCGGCTTAAGATAGCTTTAATATCAGCTAAAATCGGGTTTTAGGCTTATATAAATGAGAGGTGGGCTGATTTTTGCCAGATTTGTACTTAAATTTAGTACGATTATGAGCGAATGACACAGAATGGGATAATCACAACCAGAGGATTCCACTTGATTCAAGAAAAGAACTCAGAAAGCTGATCAGAATACATCCTGCTGCCTTCTTAGTTCTATCCTCATCCTGAGTGTCTACCTTGTAGTTGATGCAGTAGATATTACAGGACAATTATAGTTATAGGACACTAAAACCTTTTTGTGCCCTTAACGCAATTGTACTAATGCACTTGTGGATTACCTAATCAACAGCCTTTAGGTTGTAATTATCCAGATTAGAAAAACTCAACTGTCAAATATATAGGAGTGAAAATGCCAGAACAAGAATTTACCGAAACCGCATCCAAAGAGACTACAGTGGCAGAGATCAACAGCCAAACAGGAACCATCACCAAACTCCAGCCTCCCGCACAGTCTCAAGATGAATGGCAAAAATATGGTGAGCAAATTTCTAGCTTTTTAGCAACATTGCCAGAATATCTGGGAAGCTTCTTCAATCAATATAAGCAACCCCTGATCACTGTTGGTTTAATTGTGGGATCAATTGTTGGGGTTAAAGTACTCTTGGCAATATTAGATGCTTTGAATGATATCCCGTTGGTAGCACCTACTTTTGAGTTGATCGGTATTGGTTACTCTGCTTGGTTTGTTTACCGCTATTTACTCAAAGCCTCAACCAGGAAAGAGTTAACTACTGAAATCACCACTCTTAAATCACAAGTGGTTGGTCAACAAATTCCAGAAGCTTAATAGTGATTATCGCAACTCTTAGAGACGCTATGCGTAGCTTGCTCCTATGTAGAAGTAAGCTCTAATTGCAAATCACGAAGTCTGATCGCCAGAAGTCGGCGATCAGACTTCTAGTGATCGCCTCTTTTGACCTTCGGTTTAACGTAAGTTCGATGAACCTATCTTTGACTTGAACTTTTTAGATTCTATCTTGGAGCGGGCGATAATTTTGGAGACACGCTACCGGATGTCTGCGACGGGCTAAGTCTACGCACTATGTTTTGAGATGAAATTCCCTCCAACTTGCCCCGTTTTACCAAAGCTTGATGAATCATCGCCGCCACTTCAGCCCTAGTAGCTACTTTGTTGGGAGCAAGAATTTGTGGATTTGGATAGTTAACTACCAGACCATTGGCTGTAGCAGCAGCTATTTTGCTAGTGGCATAGCTTGGAATATTTTTAGCATCTTTATAGACACTTAAAATCTGATTTTGAGAAGTGGGTGATTTCAAATTCAATCCACTAACAAGGGCAACTAAAACTTGCACTCGCGTAATATTTTGTTGTGGTTTGAAGGTTTTTTTCGGGTAGCCTTTGAGAAACCCGGCACTGATAGCTTGGTCAATTGCTGAAGTAGCCCAAAATTTTGCTGGTACATCTTGAAATGCGATCGCAGTCTTAGAGGGTTCTTGGTCAAAGGCTTTTTGCAGGATAGCAGCAAATTCAGCACGGTTTACAGGCTGATTTGGTCTAAAAGAATAATCAGGAAACCCCTTGAGAATACCACGGGAAGAAAGAACATCTATAAAACGCCGACCCCAAAAGTTACTGGGCACATCGTTAAATGCAATTGGTGGCGGAATAATAGATTTTTGTTTTGCCGGAGTTACTAAAGGCAAAGCTGATGATGTAATTGATGACTCAAGCCCTGCTGAAGAGGATACAGTTGTCTGTGGTTGTGGAGATTGAGTTGGAATTACCTGAGCAGATGGTAACACTGTGCGGGAAGAAGTAGGGAATGCAGGTGTCTTGGGTTCAACAACAGCCTCTGGTAGAGATGACGGCAAAACGTTGTTGGCGACTGCATTTGGTTCTCCCTTGGGAGTAGGGAAGGGCAATAGTTGATTTGGTTGAACACTTCTAGACGGAGTAGGGGAAGGCGACAGCAACCCGTTTAAGTTCCAGCTAGAATCCCTGCGGGACAATGACCAAAAAAGAATCGCTCCGATAGTGGCGAAGGCAACCAGTATGGCTATAAATTCATCAAAGCCAAGGGCAGTTTTTTGGGATGACTCCGGTTCGGAAGGAGGTCTATTTGTCATCGTGATTACCCTGGTAGCAGTAAAATTTGTGTCTAAACAAATTAAGCCATAGATGACTCTTTTACACCACCCCTTTTTAATTCGTAATTTGTAATTCGGAGCAAAATATTAAAGTTCTGGTTCAACGCCAAGCGATCGCAATTGAGCAGCTAGGTGATCGGCTCTTTGGGATTCCTGTTCTGCCCTTTGGCGTTCTTGTTCAGCTCTTTCCTGACCAATACAGTATTGACCTTCAGGATTTATTTGCTTGAGGACGGGTGTAATCGAGTCAGTTAGTAGGAGGCTCTGGGGATGTTCTTGCCAATTTTTGCCTTCGGCACGCTCCGCGAACACAAATGTGCCATCGGACTCAGGAAGCTGGGTATGGTCGGGGAAAGGAGTGAGGGCGGTGGATTGATTGGTTGCAGAGGTCATAATGCTACCTTTGCACTTTTTGTAAAGGTTGTTTTTAGTGTAGCTTGCGATGAGCCGCAAGAACGCACTGGCTTAAGATGGACTTCCGCCTTGCGATAGATACCCAAACCGAAACCGGATTTGGAGGATGACAAAATATAAAATATTAACTTATCGTTTACCTAGTATTTATAAAAATCAGGGTGTATAGTGTCAGAAGAATTCAGTTGCCAAATCTCACCGCCATTTGTGTCTCTTGGTAGCGATCGCGATCTTGATTTAAATTCAACTCTCCAAGAACTACCAATGTACAACTTCCCAGTGGAAATCAATCACACTGGTATGGAAGTGGCTAGTTTTTTGGAAAAATACCCCCAGCTACCAGGAGTAATTTTGGTAGAACAGGGAAAGTTCGTTGGAATGATTTCGCGGCGGCGACTGCTGGAGTTTTTAATTCGCCCATTGGGACAAGAATTATTTGTTCAGCAACCATTAGCCGTTCTCTACAGTTATGCGCGGATACCAATGTTGCTGCTTGCTGATACAACGTCGATTTTAACTGCGATGCAACTTAGCTTAAAGCGATCGCCAGAATTATTAGCAGAACCAATTGTAGTAGAAACAGAATCTGGTGCTTATAGATTGTTAGATGTCCAAGAATTGAGCATTATTTCTTGGCAAATTCGAGGAATCGACAATCTGGTACGATATGAACGCAGCCAAGCCCAAATGATTCAAAATGATAAAATGGCAAATTTGGGACGTTTGGTAGACGGTGTAGCGCACGAAATTTTAGACCCAGTGGGTTTTATTTGGGGTAATATAACTTACGTTTCAAGCTACAGCCAAGATTTGCTCAAGCTGATAGCGGCTTATGAAAAAGAGTTACCATCAGCTTCTCAGGCAATTAATGATATTAAAGAAGAGATTGAATTTGAGTTTTTAGAACAAGATTTGTCGCGATCGCTTGTTAGTATTCGCACTGGAGCGGAAAGATTAAAAAAACTTGTTACCAGTTTACAAAACTTTTGTCATATCGATGAACTTTATCCCAAACCAGTGGATTTACACGCTTGTATTGATAGTATTATTTTATTAATTAATAGCCGTCTTCAAGGAGAAATTGAAATTGTAAAATATTACGGTCAATTACCTCCACTGTATTGCTTTATGGGGCAGTTAAACCAGGTTTTGATGAATATTTTCAGCGAAGTTGTGGATACTTTACTCAATGAAGCAGTGCGACAGCAGTTGCATCGAGAAGATACAAAAACTCTTCAAAAACCCCGAATTGAGATTAGTACAGAAGTAATTTCCCAGGAAGCAAGCAACCCAAATGCACCAGATTCTCGCTGGATATTAATTCGCATTTCTGACAATGGCCCTGGAATGTCTCAAGAATTGCAACAGCAAATTATAGAGTCGTTTTCTCTTGAAACGAAGAATAGTAAAAATACTAGTTTAGCAGTAAGCTATCGAATTATAACAGTGAGACATGGTGGAAAATTAAGTTTCCATTCACAGGCTGGTATAGGTACAAAATTTGAAATCTTATTGCCTTTAGTTTAATTAGACTCTTGCAATCAGCCCCAACTCTTGGAGACGCTGTGCGCGTTCGGGGAAGTCAAAAGTCAAAAGTATTATGGAATAAGCTCTTTAGGAATTCTCAATGGTTGCTTTATTTACGCCGTGGCGTAATAGTACCGCAAGGCGGAAGTCAAAAGTCAAAAATCAAAAGTCAAAATGAATACAGCGTAAGAGTTTCGTTGATTTGGGATGGGTGGTTTATTTACGCCGTGCTGTACTAGTTCTTTTGAAAATCGCAATATTTGGCTAGTAAAATCTATCGGTGCAGTTAACTAACGTTTTGTTGTTTTGCCATAAGTGCTATATTGGCTCTTGACCCGACCGAGTACAAACTATGTATAAGCCCACAGAACAGCAAAGTCGAGGTGTTGTAAATATTCATTGATTTTATACCCATATATACCCAATAACTGTAATATGGGTATATGAAATTATCTGATTACGCAAAGAAAGTTGGAGTAAGCTATAAAACAGCACATCGTTGGTGGAAAGCTGGGCAACTAAATAAAAATGGGGTTGAAGAATGAGATTAGTAGAACGCCATATAATCAAGATAAGTCATCAGTTTTACAAAGAAGTTGATGAATTAGCATGGCGTTCCAAGAATCTATACAATTATGCTAATTATTTAGTTAGGCAATCATTTATCAAGGATTCTACTTATCTAAATAATGTTGCAGTGTTCCATTTAGTTAAAAAGCATGAATCATACACAGCATTACCAGCAAAAGTAAGTAACCAAGTTTTAATGGTTCTACATCGCAATTGGAAATCATTTTTTGAATCTCAAAAAGCATATAGACAAAACCCAGCAAACTTTAATGGTCGCCCGAAATTGCCTAAGTACAAAGATAAGCTTAAGGGAAGAAATATAGTAATTTATGAACTTGGGGCGATATCCAAGAAAGGGTTAAACCAATTCGCAATTCGCAATTCGCAATTCGCAATTACGTTTTGTGACGGGGATTTAGACCCCGACACAAAACGTGCTGCCTATCTTGCTGGGGACTTAAACCCCCAAAGTTCGTTAAAAGAAGGAGTTATTAGACTATCCAAAAGTGCGATTGAGTTGAAAACATTTGTTGATGATGTCAAGGAAGTAAGGCTAATTCCTAGATGTGGACAGTACATCATTGAAGTAGTTTATGAATTGGAGGAAACACCACAACAATTAAACCCTTTCTTGGTAGCAGGGATTGATATCGGTTTAGATAACTTAGCGGCGTTAACTTCAAACAAGCTTGGATTTAACCCAGTACTTGTTAATGGACGACCACTTAAGTCAATCAACCAACAATACAACAAGGTGAAAGCAAAGCTTCAGTCCCACCTCAAAGGCAATGCTAAGACATCGATTCGGCTCAATGCTTTAACTTGTAAGCGCAACAACCGAATTGATAATTACTTACACAATGCCAGTAGATGGATCATTAACCATTTGGTTGGTGAGAAAATTGGAACATTGGTTATTGGGAAAAATCACCAATGGAAACAAGAAATTAATCTTGGGACAAAGACTAACCAGAACTTTGTTAGTATTCCTCATTCACGGTTTATTGAGCAATTGCAATATAAAGCCGAACTGGTTGGGATAACCGTTTTGATTAATGAGGAATCCTATACCTCAGCCTCGTCGTTTCTCGATTTAGACCCAATTCCTGTTTACAAAAAGGGTGAAAAACACACATTCAGTGGTAAGCGAATAAAGAGGGCTTGGTATAGATCAAGTAATGGCAAACTTATTCATGCAGATATAAATGCCAGCCTGAATATTACAAGAAAGGTAGTCCCAGCGACGTATAGTTTAGGGATAGAGGATATTGCAGTTTATCCATTCCGCGTAACACCGGGAAAAGTTGCTTGAGGACATTTGTCCATAAAGTTACTAACTGTTGTACTTAGTACTACAGGACAGGCAGGGGGAGTGGGCAGATGAACAAAAATACTGGGGAAAGTGGTGTTTTTTCTCTGTTTACAGGCGTACCCTTACGTCGTATTTTGGTAGCGTTATTTCTGCTGCAAATTTTGCTAGCTGTGGGATTAACTGGATATTTATCGATTCACAATGGGCAAAAGGCAGTCAATGAGGTAGCTAGCGAATTGCGTTATGAAGTCGCTAGTCGAGTAGAGCAGAAGTTACAGACTTATTTCTCAACTTTGCGTCAAGAACTACGCGGTAATCAAAATATCATTGACATCGGGTTGCTGAAGATGGAAAATTTAGCAACCTGGGAATCATACTTAATAAAGCAGTTAGAGATTTTTCCTGATGCCATTGCTTTAACGGCAAGCAATGAACAGCAAGAACACTTAGCGGTGGAAAAGCTCAACGATCGCCAATTTTTACTAAGATTTGCCGACAAGTCAACTGGGTACGACCTCTACACTTACAAAATTGACTCTCTTGGTCAACGTACCCAACTTCCAGAGGTGATCAAAAATTATGATGTGCGATCGCGTCCTGATTATCAAGCAGCAGTTACCGCCAAAAAATTCAACTTTAGTCAGATTTTTACACCCCTCACCGAACCAACACTTCTAATTAGTGCTTCTCTTCCTATATATAATTCCCAAGGTCAGTTACTCGGTGTCAACAGCGCTGTAACTCACATATCACAAATTGGAGATTTGCTGCAAAATATTAAAGTTGGCAAGTCTGGGCAAGTTTTTATTATCGAGCGATCCGGGCTATTAGTCGCAAGTTCCACAACCGAAAAACCATTCCGCTTACAAAATGGTAAACCTATTAGGTTGCCAGCTTCCCAAAGTGAAAATTCTTTGACTCAAGCAAGCGCTAAATATTTAACAACTAAATTTAGCAACTTTGACCAGATTCAAAGTTTACAGCAACTAGATTTTTCCTTTGAAGGCAAACAGCAATTTTTAGAAATTAGACCCTTAGAGGATGAACTCAATGTCAATTGGTTAATAGTAGTGGCTGTTCCAGAAGCAGACTTTATGGGACAAATTGATCGCAACACTCAAACCATAATTTTTCTCTGTCTGGGAGCATTAGGATTAGCTACTTTGCTGGGAATTATCACCGCCCGTTGGATAACTCAGCCAATTTTGTACTTCAGCACGGCGACAAAAGATTTAGCTGATTTCACTAATGGCAAAGACTCAATGGTGGTAGTACAGGGCATAAAAGAACTAGAGGTGCTGGGTGCATCTTTGAATGAGATGATGCAGCAGTTACGGAAAACCTTTACTGCACAGATAACCAAAAATGAAGAGTTAGAATTGCAAGTTAAGCAGCGAACTCAAGAATTACAGCAAGAGATTCAAGTACGAATTAACAGTGAGCAAAAACTGGAAAAGCATCATCAGATGTTGGCAGAACTGGCAAATCACAGGGCGATTTCAGAAGGAAAGCTGGAAACGGCATTCAAAGTTATTACCGAGAAAGCAGCAAATGCTTTAGAAATAGAACGAGTCAGTGTGTGGTTATTCAATGACGACCGCACCAAACTACAATGTATAAGTCTCTATGAACGTAGCAATCAGAGACATTCGGCAGGTTTAGAACGCAACTTTGCAGATTATCCCATCTACTTTAAATCACTGACATCTGCGCGGATCATTGCCGTCACCGACATTCGCACCGATCTACGAATACAAGAATTATGGGATGAACTATTAGAACCAAAGAATATTGTATCCCTAATTAATACTTCGATTTGGGTTGGGGGCGAAGTTGTAGGAACAATATTGTATGAGCAGGTTGATATTCCTTGGATATGGGAACTGAGTGAGCAAAACTTTGTTAGCTCAATAGCAGAATTTGTTACTCTAACCTTAGAAGTAGGCAATCGCAAACGGGCAGAATCCGCTCTACGTGAGGCTAAAGAAGTTGCCGAAATCGCAAATCGTGCCAAAAGCACCTTTTTAGGAAACATCAGTCATCAACTGAGAACTCCCTTAACCTCCATTCTAGAAATTACAGAAGCGCTCCAAAATCAAGTGTATGGCCCTGTGAATGAAGAACAGAGCCAGTCTCTAAATACTCTCGAATCCAATGGTAAGAACTTACTAGAATTGATTAACCAGATTCTTGAGCTTACCGACATCGAATCCAGCAAGATAGAACTGCAACTAGGTACTACTTCGATTCAAGGATTATGTGACTCTAGCTTGAGTTTTGTTAAACATTTAGCTTTCCAGAAAAAGATCCACCTGAGTGTACAAATACCTGAAGAACTCGAACCCATCCAAGTCGATGAAAGCCGCATCCGCCAAGTATTTATCAATCTGTTAACTAACGCTATCAAGTTTACTAAAGAAGGAGGCAAAGTTTGGATTGAAGTCCAGCCAAATTCCACAAATGAATATATCTTTTTTAGCGTGGTAGATACGGGTATTGGTATGCTTTCCGATGACCTTTTCCAATTATTTCAACCTTTTGTGCAAGTTGAAAATTCCGCTAACCGTGATGCTAGAGGTAGTGGTTTAGGATTAGTAATGGTGCAAAAAATTGTTGAGTTGCATGGTGGTACTGTCCACGCTGAAAGTCAGTTAGGTAAAGGTAGTCGCTTTACAGTCAAACTTCCGTGGAAAAAAGCAGGGTAACGTTTTGGGCATAGAATATCGCAATAGTTACAAAGGCGATCGCTTTTCTGGGGTTGTAGATGATAAAGTGCGTTCGCTAATCCTAAAACCTAAGAGGTACAGAAGTAGCTTTTTCCAAAGTATAGCAAAAGCCTTGGTGATTAAGACATCAACAGATGATAAAACTTAGACAAAAAAAGACTTTTCACCCAGTCCCCAGTCCCCAGTCCCCAGTCCCTTGCCATAAGATAAAAAAACAGCTCAAAAACTAAATTAGTATATTTAATACTAGAATTACAGATTAAACCTTGAAACTATTGGTACATGGTATGTCGCTCAATCCCAATCTGGATGAAATCCAGTTGACTAAAGACGATTACGAACGCTTCTCCCGACACCTAATTTTGCCGGAAGTAGGACTAGAAGGACAAAAGCGCCTGAAAGCTGCCAGTGTCGTGTGTATCGGTACAGGCGGACTAGGTGCACCACTACTTTTATATCTGGCGGCGGCGGGTATTGGACGTATTGCGATTGTCGATTTCGATGTTGTCGATACTTCCAACTTACAACGCCAAGTCATCCACGGTACATCTTGGGTAGGTAAACCTAAGATTGAATCGGCAAAAAACCGGATTCACGAGATTAATCCTTATTGTCAGGTTGATTTATACGAAACCCGCCTAACTTCCGAAAACGCCCTAGAAATCCTTGAACCTTACGATATCGTCGTGGATGGTACTGATAACTTCCCCACTAGATATCTAGTTAACGACGCTTGCGTATTGCTGAATAAGCCCAACGTCTACGGTTCAATTTTACGCTTTGAAGGTCAAGCTACTGTATTTAACTATCAAGGTGGGCCAAATTATCGTGACCTTTTCCCAGAACCACCACCACCAGGGATGGTTCCCTCTTGTGCAGAAGGTGGGGTATTGGGAATTTTGCCAGGAATTATTGGTTTAATTCAAGCAACAGAAACTGTCAAAATTATCCTGGGACAAGGTAATACCTTAAGTGGACGATTGCTGTTATACAACGCCTTAGATATGAAATTCCGAGAGTTGAAGCTGCGTCCTAACCCAATTCGCCCTGTGATTGAAAAACTGATAGACTACGAACAATTCTGCGGAATTCCACAAGCTAAGGCAGAGGAGGCTAAACAGCAGATGGAAATGGAAGAAATGACCGTTAAGGATTTGAAGGAGTTGCTTGATAGTGGTGCGAAGGATTTTGTACTGCTAGATGTCCGCAACCCCAATGAGTACGACATTGCCAAAATTCCGGGTTCAGTGTTGGTTCCCTTACCAGACATTGAAAATGGCAATGGCGTTGCCAAGGTGAAGGAAATATTGAATGGTCACCGCTTAATTGCTCATTGTAAGATGGGCGGGCGATCGGCAAAAGCCCTTGGCATTCTCAAAGAAGCTGGGATTGTTGGAACGAATGTCAAAGGCGGAATTACCGCTTGGAGTCGAGAAATTGATCCTTCTGTTCCAGAGTATTAAACCAATTCGCAATTCGCAATTCGCAATTCGCAATTCGCAATTCGCAATTACGTTTTGTGACGAGGATTTAGACCCCGACACAAAACGTGCTGCCTATCTTGCTGGGGACTTAAACCCCCAAAGTTCGTTAAAAACGCATAGGCGCTTCTCTACGAGACGCTACGCGAACGCCTTCCCGGAGGGTAGGAACGCAGAGGTTTAACGCAGAGGTACGCAGAGAATAATCTTTGCGTACCTCTGAGTTTACAACCTGATCTTAATTACGAATGAGCTACAGGTTTAATTTGATCCAGCAAACTGTGCAGTTTTTCGCCTTCAATGACTTCTGTTTCTAAGAGTTGAGTCGCTATCGCTTCTAGTAAGTCTCGGTTCTGTCTAAGAATCTCTAGGGCTTGCTCGTGGGCTGTTTCCACGATTTCCTTGACTTCGCTATCAATGGCTCTCGATGTATCTTCACTTACCGCCCGCCGAGGATTACCCCCACCATTACCCAAGAACATTGATTGTTGTCCTTGTTGGTAAGCCAACGGCCCTAAGACTTTGCTCATACCATAAGTTGTTACCATCCGTTCTGCCAAGTCAGTTGCTCGTTGCAAATCGTTGGAAGCACCTGTGGTAATACTGTTAAACACAATCTCTTCGGCGGAACGTCCACCTAACAAAGTCGCAATCTGACCCCGCAGTTCATCTTCATTCATCAAAAAGCGGTCTTCAGTTGGTAATTGCAGGGTGTAACCCAAAGCTGCCATTCCACGGGGAATAATCGAAATCTTTTCTACGCGACCGTTTCCTGTTGTTAGCGCCCCGACCATTGCGTGACCAACTTCATGGTAAGCAACAATCTTTTTCTCAGTCTCATTCATTACCCGGCTCTTCTTCTCTAAACCGGCGACTACCCGCTCAATTGCTTCAGCAAAGTCTTCTTGAGCAACCCTTTCACGCATATTACGGGCTGCTAATAATGCCGCTTCATTCACCAAGTTTGCCAAATCAGCACCAGCAAAACCAGGAGTACGAGTAGCGATCGCTCTTAAATCTACATCATCTCCTAATTTTACCTTTTGAGCGTGAATCTTGAGAATTGCTTCCCGACCAGATAAATCGGGACGGTCTACCAACACCTGGCGGTCAAAGCGACCTGGACGCAGCAATGCAGAGTCAAGGCTTTCGGGGCGGTTGGTAGCTGCTAGGACAATCACTGTTGCATCTCCAGCCGCAAACCCATCCATCTCAGTTAGTAACTGGTTGAGGGTCTGTTCTCGCTCATCGTTACCACCGTAGAAGCCGTTACTGCTACGAGACTTACCAATTGCATCCAATTCATCAATGAATACAATACAAGGAGCCTGTTTCTTTGCCTGCTCAAACAAATCCCGCACTCTAGAAGATCCTACACCGACAAACAATTCTACAAACTCCGAACCAGAGATACTGAAGAATGGAACTCCTGCTTCTCCTGCTACGGCTTTCGCTAAAAGTGTCTTACCAGTACCCGGAGGCCCAACTAACAACACACCTTTGGGAATCCTAGCGCCAATTTGCGTAAATCGTGCCGGAGTCTTGAGGAAATCCACAATTTCCACTAACTCAGTTTTTGCTTCTTCTACCCCAGCCACGTCTGCAAAGGTGATTTTAGCTGATTCGCCTTCAACGTAAACCTTAGCTTTGCTCTTACCAATAGAAAGCGCACCTTGGGGGCCACCGCCACCACCACGGGCGAGAAAGAATTGCCAAATACCAATAAAAATCAGTGGTGGAATCACCCAACTTAAGAGGGTTGTAAACCAAGTATTCTTGGGTGGAGGTGTAGCAGCGAACTCAACTCCCTTTTCTTCTAGCAGTTTGGGTAACTCTAAATCAAAGATTGGTGTAGTTGCAAACACCTGGGGCGGCTCGGCATTTTCTGCTTTTAGTTGGTAAATAATCTGGTTTTGACCAACGGAAACGCGGCTAACTTCCCCTTCTTGTACTTGATGAATAAATAAGCTGTAGGGAACACCACTAGGGCCAGAGGCAAATAAACCAGGTAAAAATAAATTTAAGAGCAAAAATAGCCCTGATACTGCCAGTAATATATTAGCAATGATCCGAAAACGAGGTGACTTAGGCTGTTCTTTAATTGGCATTGATGTTACTAATCCTTAAAATGAAACCTGTTGAAAATGTAACTTTCACAGAAAGTTCGTTATTTAGCATCCAAATAGTTAAAGCAGTAGCTCATACCATTTAACAAAAAATCTGATACAGAGGTAAACCTTGAAAGCATTGCTGTATCTAAATTTTTTAATTGCGTTAGCAAAGCGGGGCGTTAGCCCATTGCGAATTGCGTTAGCAAAGCGGGGCGTTAGCCCATTGCGAATTGCGTTAGCAAAGCGGGGCGAAGCCCATTGCGAATTGGTATTATACTGTTTCCAACCAATCAAAAATTTGGGCTAACTGATCCAGTGTTACCAGTCCATACTGCCAGAGGGTCATAGCCAGAAAGTTGGGGGTCTGCTCACAATGTCGCAAAGCAAGAGAAATTGCTCCACTAGGAATACCCAACTCTTCCTTTAAAAAATGCACCAATTGATCTGTAGCTTTCATAAAAATGTTAAATAAGCTTTATTTCTGAGAAAGCTTAACTTGGGTGATGTAATGTCCAGGCTTGTTCAGTTCGTTTTTATCGTTAACAATACTACCGCTTCTCATAATTTCTCTCCTCTAGCAATGGTTGCAGAATTTTTATTTATGTAACTAAACTTAACAATTAAATTAATCTTTGGGAACTAACGAGCAAATACGGTTTACCGTACTCAAAGAGTTAATATCACTCAAAATGAGAAAACTTGAGGAACGCGGATTTAATTAAGTACTACACGTTATCCCCACCCTTTTCCTAAGCAACTATCCATTAGTCACATCTTTCTTAACATGGGTGTAAGGCAGACTCAGAGGGAGTGACAGATGTAAAGAATGAGAGCATAGTTGACAAAATCAACATAAAGTGTGGAAGTGGAGAAGGAAGCGATCGCCTTTGCCAAAGTCATGTAAAGTTATCTCTGGTGCGATCGCTTCACAGTATTAGTCACCACTTAAACCGTCACTGTGAATGCAAAAACTGGATTAGACCGCTCCCGTCGTGAGCAAGACCGCTCCCGTCGCGAGCAAGACCGCTCCCGTCGCGAGCAAGACCGCTCCCGTCGCGAGCAAGACCGCTCCCGTCGCGATGAAGACCGCTCCCGTCGCGATGAAGACCGCTCCCGTCGCGATGAAGACCGCTCCCGTCGCGAGTTAGACCGCTCCCGTCGTGAGCAAGACCGCTCCCGTCACGATGAAGACCACTCCCGTCGCGAGTTAGACCGCTCCCGTCGTGAGCAAGACCGCTCCCGTTAAAACATTGGTCACTAACATCCTCAGTAAACCAAAAAGTTTTTCTCCAAAGAGCGATCGCTAAAATACTTAAATGTTTTAATACTTATAGCTGAGAAACCTACGGTAGTTGTTACTGTAAGCTATTCCCCAGCCCTCATTCTTTACTTTCCAGGCGGACAAAGTTGCTGTATTCTTTGGGGAAGTTGCCGACACATCTGCTGAAATCCTTGAGGATTAATTTGCCACCAAGCAAATAATCCCAGACTTGTACCCCCCACAAGCAACGCCAAAACTCCCCC
The DNA here is from genome assembly GCF_003113895.1 of Nostoc commune NIES-4072. NCBI lineage: Bacteria > Bacillati > Cyanobacteriota > Cyanophyceae > Nostocales > Nostocaceae > Nostoc > Nostoc commune. Next base: position 1,908,415 of record NZ_BDUD01000001.1, read on the forward strand.
CAGCATTACCAAACGTTTACCCCGCTTAGGTTTTGTAATTAAAGTTGGTGGAATTTCAACGCTCAGAGGTGGTTCTTCTGAAAGATCCAAATCTAAATCCAAATCTAGATCCAAATCTAGCAAAGCTTGGGAACTTTCTGTAAAAGAAATTGGTTCTTCTAGTTCCTCTAGTTCCTCTAATTTTTCTTGTTCCTCTGGTTCCTCTGGTTCTTCTTGTATCGCTGCTTCTATAATTTCTTCTGGCAACGCCGGAGTCACAGGTACTAAGTATTCTGGAGAGACACGGCAATAAGTGAGAACAACCGACGTATTATCATGCCCATTTTTTTCATTTGCTAAGTTAATCCAGTTACATACAGCATCTTCAACTGTCATTTCACCTGTTAACACGGGTATTGCATAATCTTGCCAAGATTGTTCCACCAAGTTTTTATCACTTAAACCATCAGAACAAAGTAGCAATATGCCATCTTCTTCCACAATGAATCGCTGAACCTTGAGACGCAAAGATTCTGCATCTCTTGTCCCCAATGCTTGAGTTAAAGCATTAGCATCTGTTCTCAAGAGTGCTTTTCGATACAAGCTTTTAGCAAAACGCACTTCTCGCGTTGCCACATCATCATCTACTGTCAGTAGCTGACAATAATTGCGAGTAATCCAATAGGCACGGCTATCGCCAACATTAGCCAAGTAAAGTTCATGGGTATTATTTGATTGCCAGCCAGTACTCGTCTGCACTCGTTGTGGAACTTGCAGCGCCATGACAATGGTTGTAGCCATGCGTTCTTTGCCTTGGCGTTTTTGTTCATTATTGCGGGCACTAATCAGATTATTTACCACCCGTAAGCTTGCTTCTAATTGTTCCTGCAATAACTCTGGTGGTACAAGTGCAGTTTGTTCTCTAACCTCTTTGAGTAAAGCCCGAATTTGCAACTTTACAGACTGCACCGCCAACTTACTAGCAACCTCCCCGCCTTCATGTCCGCCAATGCCATCGCAAACAATCGACAAGTGAGGCAATAAAGGTTCATCGAAAGCGACGGGAAACTCCATCCCCTTGTGGGTGTTCCGGGATAGTTGCCTCGTCGCTTGGGGCATTGGGGATTGGGCATTGGTAACTTCTTCCCCATGCCCCATGCCCGATTCCCCATGCCCAAAAACTCTCAAAGCATTTGGGTAGTAAGCGTCTTCGTTTTGCGCCATAATTGGGCCAATATCTGTAGAGCCTGCCACCTTTAAAACTAATGGCAATTCTGCCGCAGATGCTAGTAGTAAATTATTGAGTTGAATATTAATAGTCTCTAACTCAACCTCATCACACATCTGCTGGACTATGTTCTGTAATCCTTTGGCTACTGATGCCTTTGCAGACGCTACCCAAAACTGCCAACACTCCCCCAGATTCCGTAAACTCAGTTTCTCATCTGCTGGTGTTTGGTAGAGTTCCAACAATCGCACACACCAACCTTGGACTCTCAAGTTGTCTACTACTAGTAAACTGCGGCTAAGTCCCAATTCAGATAAAGGTGTCCAAAGTTGGAGAATTTGCCACAACCAATAAACTTGTCGTACCGCCGTTGCTTGCTCCCATGCCTCAACAATAGTTGGATAGATATTTCCTTTTTCATCTATCGGCACATTTTCTAATAAGAGGATATTAGTTGTATCTTCCTCAAAGTTGCTAGCAAACCCATAAGCTTGGGGGAGATGTAATCGCTCTTGATATAATCGTAGGTAAGGAATTACTTCCGTTGGCAATTCATCAGGTGCATCTGGCGACAGTCCCGGTTGAGTATCCAGCCAAATCTGGGGACTAATTACCTCATACCTCTGTGCTACCCTCGTACCTGGTGAAATTTTGGCAGATAATGAGCCAGTAGCCCAAAGATAGCGGTGAACTAAAGGAGTTTGACAAGTGGTACAAACACTATCTCCAATCGGATTAATCGGGCTATTACAGCGTGGATTTATACAATAAATTATCAGTTGAGTAGAAATCATAAAGGTATAAATTTAACAAACAAATCAACTAATGAACTTCGATTAAGTTTAGCTGGCAAAGATTTGAAGGCTAGAATAGACTGGATTTATGTACTGCTAGCTACATCTTGTTACTGAAATTAATCAAAGTTATTGGTAAAAATACCAAGTTTGGTTTTCTGTAAATAACTTACGTCTGGCTGTATCTAATCGTAGAAATGCATTTACGTCAATGTAGAGTTTAGGATGGCGCTATGCCAAGTTTTACCTTAATCTGGCTTCTGGCAGGAGCAGTCTTGTGTTTAATGGAACTGTTCTTACCATCGGCGTTTGTCGCCTTGATGATGGGAATTAGCGCTTTGGTGGTGGCGCTACTGTCTGGAGTGGGTTTGGGAAGTGTATGGTTGCAAATTGTAGTTTGGCTATTACTTTCCACATTACTAATCGTGCTTTCTCGTCGGTTTTTGCAACCGCGACAACGCAAATCAAAAATTCAGGATGCAGTTATAGCTGAAACTTTAACAGAAATTCCGCCTGGGAAAACAGGGCGGGTGCTGTATGAAGGAAATTCTTGGCAAGCACGATGTGACGATGACAAATTTACCGTACCACCCCATCAAAGAGTTTATGTGGTTAGGAGAGAAGGTACTACTTTGATTGTGATACCAGAAAATTTGTTGAATTCTTAGTTAATGGGGAGTGGGGAATGGGGAATGGGGAGTGGGGAGTGGGGAATGGGGAATGGGGAATGGGGAATGGGGAGTAAGGAACTGTTATCTATAACCCAATACAGTTTAGTTAAGGATTTCTTCTCTTTGCGTCCTTTGCGTCCTTGGCGGTTCGTTAAAAAACGTATTGATCTATAACCCTTTGCCTCCCCTCCCTCTCTTTTTTCTCATCCCCCGCTCTCCATTCCCTACTCCCTGCTCCCTCTTTCATATTTAAAATCAGGAGATTTACAATGGAACAGTTTTTTTTACTCATCTTTTTAGCCCTTGGTGGTTCTGCTGTAGCGGGGTCTGTAAAAGTCATTAATCAGGGCAATGAAGCTTTGGTGGAAAGATTGGGTAGCTATAACAAAAAGCTAGAACCTGGACTGAATTTTTTAATTCCTTTTTTGGATAAAATCGTTTACAGAGAAACCATCCGGGAAAAAGTCTTAGATATTCCTCCGCAAAAATGCATCACCCGCGACAACGTTGGTATTGAGGTAGATGCAGTGTTTTATTGGCGCATTGTAGATATGGAAAAAGCCTGGTATAAGGTAGAAAATCTCCAGTCGGCAATGGTGAACATGGTGCTAACTCAAATTCGCTCTGAAATGGGGCAATTGGAGTTGGATCAAACCTTTACTGCCCGTTCTCAAATCAATGAAATTCTGTTAAGGGATTTGGATATTGCTACAGATCCTTGGGGTGTGAAGGTGACGCGGGTAGAACTGCGGGATATTATTCCTTCGCAAGCGGTGCGAGAATCAATGGAATTGCAAATGTCGGCAGAACGACGCAAACGGGCAGCAATTTTAAATTCTGAGGGGGAACGTGAAGCTGCTGTTAATAGTGCTAGAGGTAAAGCAGAGGCGCAAATATTGGATGCCGAAGCTCGGCAAAAATCGACAATTTTGCAAGCGGAAGCTGAACAAAAGGCGATCGTTTTGAAGGCTCAAGCGGAACGTCAGCAACAGGTTTTGAAAGCTCAAGCGATCGCAGAATCAGCAGAACTTGTTGCCCAAAAGCTCCACACTAATCCTAATGCCAATAAAGCAGTGGAAGTTCTGTTTGCCTTGGGCTATTTGGATATGGGCGCAACAATTGGTAGAAGCGATAGCAGTAAAGTCTTATTTATAGATCCGCGCACTATTCCTGCTGCTTTTGAAGGTATGCGTTCTGTGATCTCAAATGGTCAAGTTGACTCTAACGAATTGTTTTCTAAGCAAATCCCAGGATTAGAAAACAACCGCTCTACTTAGAATTAGAAGTGGAGAATGGAGACAAGGGGACAACTTTCTTCCTTGTCTCTTCTTTTTTTTCCAATGACTAATGACTAATGATAATTAACCCAGAACAGGTTATCAAGTTGCATTCTTCAAGTGATAAAATGATCAAGCTTTGATAAGTTGTAAATTATGACCTTATCTATTCAGCAAACTACAGCATTAAGTGTAGAAGAGTTCTTAAAACTACCAGATACAAAACCAGCAAGCGAGTATTTTAACGGGAAAATCTACCAAAAGTCTATGCCACAAGGAGAACATAGTACGTTACAAAGTAGTTTAGTCACAGTTATTAATGAGATTGCTAAACCGCAAAAAATTGCTTATGCCTTTCCTGAGTTACGCTGTACATTTGAAGGTCGTTCAATAGTACCAGATATTGCAGTTTTTGAATGGCAAAGAATTCCATTGCTTCCTAATGGAAGAATTACAAATAAATTTGAGATTCCTCCAGATTGGATAATTGAAATTCTTTCACCAGAACAATCACCCAATCGAGTTATCCGCAAAATTACATTTTCTATTCAAAATGGAGCAAAGCTAGGTTGGTTGCTCGATTCTGCTGATGAGTCAATCATGATTTTTGAACCCAATAAATTACCAGAATTAAAAGAACAGCAAGATATCTTACCCGTTTTGAGTGTTTTGGAAAATTGGCAATTAACAGTTGCAGATGTATTTAGTTGGTTAAGTTTTGTTTGAATTAAGCAACAGTAAGCTGATGCTAATGCACTTCTGAATAATTATGGAAAATGAAGAATTGTAAAGGAAAGTTGATTTACCGCAGTAACAAAACCTCAACTCGTGAAATCTCAGCACTTGTAGCTAAAGCCTCATCAGCCGTTACCAATCGGATATGATTTTGAAATGCAATTGTCAAATGTAGAGCATCAAGTGTACGCAATGGTGTATCAAAGCGACTAATCCACTGACGTGCTAAATTATAGTGAACTGTTTCCATCGCAATTTGAGTATAAAATCCACTATCCAAATCTGCTTGGAAACTTTCTACAATGGCTATTGCATCTTGCTGAGATATTTCTTGCATTCTGACTCGACGCGATAACGCAGAAACGAGTTCAACCTCAACCAACTGACTCAAACCTACTTCAGTTTCATTGAGTAGTAATTGTTCAACTGCGTCGCTTAAAGCTTCTGTCCAATACAAAGGAGCGATAACGCTTGTATCTAAATAAATCAACGACGTTCCTCTATACGTGCATTTATGACAGTTGCACTCAATGACTCACCCTTAATCTCAAGAGAATCACGAAATTGTTTCATACTTGCTAATCGTTCTGCATTTTGTAGCGGAGGAACTAAACGAGCTACAGCTTTATCTTGCTCTAACAAAATTACTTCTTCTCCCCTAGCTACTCGTTCCAAAAGAGATTTTAAATTCCTAGCTGCTTCTTCAACGCTAATTCTCAACACTGCATTACTCCTGTAGTTAAGCTTGAAGATCAAAGAAAATTTCCTGCTCACACCATTTCTTTATAAAAATTCACATTATTAGCCTCCATAAGCAAGCTTTTTTCTGGTAGCCACGGGCTTGAGTCTGTGGAAAAATGAAGTACAACATCACATAGGATTGGTATGATTATTGACTAATTTCACTCGCTTGATTTACCTGGCATTCCCTGCACAACCCAAAAAACTCTAAGGTGTGATAGAAAACTTTAAATTTATGGCTAGATTCTAACTGGTCTTCTAGGTCATGAACGGGGCATTGATGAATCGGAATTGAGACACCGCATTGCAAGCAAGTAAGGTGATGTTTGTCTTGCTGCGCTAAACTATAGAGGGCTTCACCATTAGTCAAATTCCGCACTTGTACCATGCCTTCGAGTTTTAAGGCTTCTAAAGAGCGGTAAACTGTTGCTAAACCCATACTCTGATTTGTATTGCGTAGTTCCACGTAAATATCCTGGGCTGAAATACCTTTTTTGATGGTTTTCAGTAAATTGAAAATACGCTCTTGACTGCGGGTGCGTATGACTCTCATAGATAATTATTTTAATATGCCACTGTAGTTGAAGCTGTTAGATAGGCTAATTGATTAATTAACTTTAACGGCTTCGTAATCTTATTTTCACTCAGTTGGAACAGAAAGTTATAGTATAGCGATCGCAGCATTCAGCAAAAGCCCGTGCAAACCAAGTATCTAGCCAAAATTTTCGTGACGCTTCGTCCTTCAGTTTTAGATCCTGCTGGCGTAGCTGTACAATCCGGTCTTAAGCAAATGGGATACGAGAACGTTGACCAGGTGCGGATTGGTAAGTACATTGAACTCACCATTACCTCGTCTGATGAGAAAAAAGCTCGTCAAGACCTCGATCGCATTTGTGACCAAATGCTAGCAAATCCTGTGATTGAAAATTATCGCTTTGATTTGATTGAGGTCGAAACACAGACTGGGGTATTTTAGGGATTGGGCATGGGGCATGGGGCATGGGGCATTGGGCATTGGGCATCATTGGGCAAGAATCAATACTTCCCCTGCTCCCCCTGCCCCCCTGCTCCCCCTGCCCCCCCACTCCCCACTCCCCACTCCCCACTCCCTTTGATTAATCATGAAATTCGGTGTTATTGTTTTTCCCGGTTCTAATTGCGATCGCGATGTTGCTTATGTAACCAGAGACTTGCTGGGGCAACCGACTCGCATGGTTTGGCATCAAGAAACAGATATTGCTGATTTGGATGTCGTTATCATCCCTGGTGGCTTTAGTTACGGAGATTATCTGCGCTGCGGTGCGATCGCGCGTTTTTCACCCGTGATGCAGCAGGTTATTGAACATGCCCAAAAGGGGAAGTTTGTAATCGGTATTTGCAATGGTTTTCAGGTATTAACTGAAGCTGGACTGTTGCCAGGGGTGTTGACTAGAAATCGAGATTTGCATTTTATTTGCGATCGCGCCCCCTTAAAAGTTGAGCGGACTAATCTCCCTTGGACACAAGCTTATACGACTGGTGAAGTTATTACTTTGCCCATTGCCCACGGAGAGGGACAATTCTACGCTAACGCAGCCACTCTGGCAGAAATTGAAGATAACGGGCAAGTTGTGTTTCGCTATGAAGGGGAAAATCCCAACGGTTCACTCAACAACATTGCCGGAATTTGCGATCGCCAGGGCAATGTGTTGGGGATGATGCCGCACCCAGAAAGAGCATCTGACGCGATGCTGGGCAATAGCGACGGCTTGAGGTTGTTTCAAGGATTGTTAGAGAAGGTAGCGGCATTAGCCTAGAGCAAATATCAGGCGACTAGGTTGGGTGTTTTGCGATCGCTGTCTGAAAGGTTTCTATAAATGGCGATCGCTTTGTCAAATCAAGTCTTAGCTGCAAGCAGCGATAAAATTTGCCTTACCAATACCTTTACTCTCTCTAGTAATGGCAGGAAGCAGAGCAAAGCCAGAGCCGTTTTTGTTAGCTCCAAGACAGTTTTTCTCTTGCCTCCTGCCTTTCTTGATAAATTAACGTACCTCTTTAAGGGTATCAATTTGCTTGGTAAACAACTCAGTGAATAAACTAAGCACAGTCCGTTCTTCACGTACTTTTATATTGGCACTAATGGACATACCTGATTGCAAGGGGACGTTTTTACCCTTAATCACTAAGGATTGTTTATCTAAATGGAGCTTTGCCGGAAATCTATAAAACTGATGTGTTTGATCTGGTGGTAATGCGTCTGATCCTATCCCAGCCACTTCCCCTTTGATATCGCCAAATTCGCTGTAAGGAAAAGAGTCAATTCTGACATCTACCTTCATACCTTTTCGGACAAAACCAATATCTTTGTTAGTGATGAAAACTTCAGCTATATAGTTTTCGTTTGGCACTATTTGCATCAGTTTTGTGGTTGGAGTAGCTACGAATCCAGGGTTTTTTGCTTGTAAATCGAAAACTGTTCCGGCGACAGGCGCACGCAGTTCTTGATATTTAACATTTAACTGTGCTTGAGAGATTTTACTATTGACATCTGCCAAACGCTGCTCATTATCTAAAATAACTTTCATGAATTGGCTATCGATTTCGGCGATGCGCTGTTTGTTATCAGCTATCTTATCCAAAATGTTTTTATCAGAAAGAGCCACCGTATTACTTAACTCTTGTTGCCCTTTTTGTATATCAAACTGGAGGCGTTTTTCTTCCTCGCCTAATTGTGCTACTTCTGCTGTACGATTTTGTACTTCTTGTTGTTGGTTGAGATACTGAAGCTGAGAAATACCACCTTCTTCTGCTAATATCTTAAGTTTAGCTAAAATTCCCTGTTGAATAGCTAAACTTGCTTTACTATCTTCTAGCTTATATTTATTTTGAGCTAGTTGTTTTTTAATTTTTTCTACTTCTAACCGCGCTGCCGAAGAGCGAGAGTCTAATTCTTTTTTGGCAACTTGTAGAAGTTGTTGCTCATCAATTCCTAGTGCAGTACCTACACCAGAATTTTTTAATTGAGTCCGTAATAATTCATTTTCCCCTACTAACGTTGCCCGACTTTTCAGCAGAAAAGCAGTTTCTTGTGGCAAATTACCGCGCAAATACGATAGTTCAGATCCCGTGGCGTTAGTTGCCCCCATCAATCGGCGATAAATCTGGTTTTCTTTAGTTAATGCAACGCGAATTTTATTTAAAGAATTTAATTCAGCAACAGAAGCGATGGAATCGAAAGTCAGCAACAAATCTCCTGGCTTTACTGCTTGCCCATCTTTAACATTAACTGTTTTTACAACTCCACTAACAGGAGCCTGAACTTCTTTGACTGTTCCTTCTGGCTTTAATTGCCCTGTTGCTGGCACTACTTGTTCGATTTTGGCAAAGTAAGCCCAAGCAATACCAAAGCAGGCTAGGGCCATTAAAGTCACCATGATTGTACGCGACCAAATTGGAGATTGGCGCAAGACAATAGATTGTTCAAATTCCTGAGTACTTGAGTTGATTAAAGACTGTTGAGCAGCTTTCTGTTGTTTCGTAAGTACCGGTGAATCTTGCTTGAATCCGTTTTTGTGATTGCTGTTAACGTGATTCCCATTAAGTTGAGTCATAACAATTTTGGATTTTGGATTTTAGATTTTGGATTTTTTGTAGAGTGGACACTCTTTAGCAATGCGAAAAACTTGATTTTGATATTTTGTGATAGTACCTACCCTACAGTTATTGCTATATCTATAGAATGTTAGTCAAAGTGAAAATCTTTTGAAAAAGAGGCAGGGAGGGAGGGGGATGAGGGGGATGAGGGAGCAGGGGGAGATAAGGGAGTGAGGGACAAGAATTAATAGCCAATGCCCAATGCCCCATGCCCAATGCCCCATGCCCCATGCCCAATGCCCCATGCCCAATGTAATGATTAATTACAAGTTCACATCTTGTTGCTGATACAGGTAAAAATAATGACCTTTAGCAGCCATTAATTCGTGATGGCTACCTTGTTCTATAACCCTGCTATTATCCATTACAACGATCATGTCTGCATTACTTACAGTGTTCAGGCGATGGGTAATAAAAAATACTGTATCACCTTTGAATGCTTTGGCTAAATTGAGACATATTTGCCGTTCTGTGGGATAATCTAAGGCGCTGGTTGCTTCATCTAAAACCAGTAATTTTGGTCGTTGTAAAACAGAGCGAGCGATCGCAATTCTTTGTCGTTGTCCCCCTGAAAGTGCAGAACCCCGTTCTCCCACCCGTGTGTTGTAACCATTGGGTAAGTTCATGATAAACTCGTGGGCGCACGCAACCTGAGCCGCTTCGATAATTTCTTCGGTTGTGGCATCGGGATTGGTTAGGGCAATATTTTCCTGAACGCTACCATCAAACAACAACGTTTCTTGGGGAACTACGCCTATTTGTCGTCGCAGTGAATAAAGTTCAACTTTGGCAATATCATAACCATCAATCAAAATTCTGCCGGACTCAGTTTCGTAAAGCCTCAGCAATAACTTCATCATCGTACTTTTACCAGATCCACTTTGTCCGACAATGCCGACAAATTTGCCTGGCTCAAATTCGAGGTTGACATTAGAAAGTTGCAGAGGGCCACTCGTCCCAAAACGGAAGGAAACATTTTCGTATTTCACCGCTCCCTTAATCGTCGGTAAAGGTATATTGTAGCGGTCTGTTTCTCCTTCTTGTGGGGTATCGACAATATCGCTTAAACGCTCTAAAGACAAGGCTGTTTCTTGGAAGCTTTGCCAGAGTTGAGCTAAACGCAATATTGGGCTGGTGACGTAACCCGATATAATTCTAAAGGCAATTAATTCGCCTAAAGTTAATTCTCCTTGGAGTACTAAATAAGCTCCTACCCATAAAACCAGTAAGCTACTAAGTTTGTTGAGAAAGTTGCTGGTCGAGTTAGCGAGGGTGGAAGTTACAACCGTTTTAAAACCAGCAGCGACAAAACGAGCATAACGCTCTTGCCAAGAAAAGCGCGATCGCAATTCGATATTTTGCGCTTTTACGGTTTGAATTCCTGACATCACCTCCACTAAATAAGATTGAGTTTCGGCGTTGCGTTCGGCTTTGCCACGTAACTGTCTACTAATGGTGGGAGAAGCAACTAAGGTGATTATCACAAATATTGGAATTGTGCTTAAGCCTACTAAGGTGAGTTGCCAACTGTAAATTAACATCACACCGATATAGACCAAGGAAAACAGAGCATCTAACCCGACTGTTAGGGCAGTACCAGTCAAGAATTGGCGGATATTTTCTAATTCGTTGATCCGAGTGGAAAGTTCACCCACCGGTCGGCGTTCAAAGTAGCGCAGTGGTAAACGTAATAAGTGGTCAATAATTTGCGACCCTAAACCCATATCGATCCGGTTAGTGGTATCGACAAATAAGTAGGTTCTTAAGGTAGTCAGTACGGCTTCAAATAGTCCGACTACTAATAGTAAAATCCCCAAAATATGTAGTGTGCCAATACTATTTTGAGTGATAACTTTGTCGATAATTAACTGAACCACCAAAGGATTCGCCAACGCTGCCAATTGCACGAAAAAGGAAGCGATAAAGACCTCTATCAGGACTCGACGGTGGCGTGACAAATAGGGTAGAAACCACCGTAAACTAAAACGCTCTTGCGGCGTTTGATTGGTAGTACTCAGCAGTAATACCCTAACTTTGGGCGGAAAGTCGGTTGGATCAACATCTAATTGTTCAACCAATTGAGCGGGTTTGCAGCGCACAATTCCTTTCGATGGAACACCCACAACCACGGTATTTGCATCCACTTCATATAAAACGGCAAAATTATCACCATAACGAATCAGCGCCGGTGTCGGAATGCGCGACACTGAGGCGATTGGTAGCTCTAGCAACTGCGCTTTCAGTCCGATTAACTCTGCTAGGTAAGCTGTAACTTGAAACGATATGACACCCTGACGTTTGACTTGCTCAGTTAAGATGCGGCGAACCACTTCTCGACGAAACGGCATTTCTAGGTGCTTCGCGATCATTTGGAAGCAGGCGAAGGCTGTATTTAATTCTCCCTTACCACTAAAAAACGGGTATTTTTGTTTTGACGAACTTTTTGAGGTTGGGGGGGGTGTCTGGGGAAATATTTCGTCTGATGCATAGGGAATATCTAATTCCTCTGTGCTATCTGATTTAGTGTTACTTACCGCAAGGACTATCTCATGACTATCTTCTAATATCAAATCTGACGGATGTATACCAACCAACCGTGCAGGGTTTTGACTTATGACTTGGATATTGTCTCTGTCATTGTCGAATTCTAGGCGATCGCCAGGTGAGAAATTCGTGACTGTACCTCCGCCACTCAAAAACCACACTCTTTCCCTATCGAGTTGGTTGAATGGAGTTGCTCCTGGAGGGAGGTAATGTATTTTCGCCTGTGGTAAGGCCTTTTCTGCCACTTCTTTAAAATTTAAAGTAGCGAGCGGTTGCTGTTTCCAATACGAGCTGAGAATATCAAAAACTTCTACTAAATAGCTGCGGTTCTTGCGAGCATTGGCAAAATCTGGGTATAAACCCAGAAAGCTAAAATATGCTGATGCATTCACGGTTAAACATACTACTTCGGTGGAGGCGATCGCTGTTTCACAGGCGACATCGCGCAACAAACCAATTTCGCCGATAGTTTCCCCCGGTTGCAGCAATTTTAGAGTAATTGGCAGTTGCGTGTGGGGGTCATATCCCAACAGGCGCACTTGTCCCTCATAAATGATGGTGATGTGTTCTGGGAGGCTTTCTTTACCGATGATTTTCTGACCTATCCGATAGCGCCAAGCTTGCACCTGTTCTGATAGGTTAGCGATCGCAGCATCTGGTAAGCGATCAAACCCTTCTAGGGTGGTGACAAATTCGAGGAAACTGTTCTTAATATAAGTCATATAAAACAAGTAAAAGTGAGGAATTAAGCCGAAAACATTAAGGAGTATTCCTTACTAACAGTGAGAGCGTTGGCTTTTATGCTAGTAGTGGCAATACTTCTGTGCAATTCCGGTGTCTAAATATGTAAAACTACAGAGAGGAGGTTCGTCTAATTGCAGGACTGTATTTATATCACACGTTTAGAATTGTTAGGCGTTTTTCAAAATCAAGTAAAGTATGGTGTCAGTACATTGAGGATAAGTTATCACTTGATTAACGCCACATAATTTATACAAACGTAAAATCAGTATTTAGCATTGCAATTATGTGTAAAATGGATACCTATCATCAAACGAAGACACAGAAACGTAGTTTTTAAATTTAGCGTCGCCCGTTTTAATTTATGATAATCAACATGAAACTATCACGGATGCTTTTTTAAGTAAATACCCTAGTTAAAAATTATGTAATAAAAAAAACTTTAAATTTCTGAACTATTTTTTACAAATTCTTATAGGGATTGATAGTCTCACTGATGGCAAAGACGGTAAGTCCTGTTGGTAAACACCGATATGCCGGATTTTTGAAAGAATTATCCATCACTTTTTTGCTAGCTTAATTTCATAAAAATTAACTAGAAAAATTAATCTTAAGATTTTTATCACCGCAAAGGGATTAAACATTAAATTTATGAAGTAAATCCAATAACTGCCTTCAGTAAATTTACTAGTTTAATTAATATGGAGTCAATCTAATCGCTATGATCGCTATGTATTATAACTTAGAACTTACGCAAAAAGGCAGTGAAAGCCTTGATTTACCCTAGACGCATACTCTTAGGTCGAAGCAAGCTAGGAGTATGCGTCTGTCTGCGGGGCGCTTACCCGTAGCGTGTCGCAGGGAACTAGGAAATAAATCACCTTAGCTTGTTGCACGGCGGCTTCGGCATAACCAGTAGCACTAGGGGCAATGTCACCAATATTTCCTTGTTGATTGTCTACGGTAAATACTCCCACTTCATAGAGCTGATTAGAACTGCGACCTGTCAGTTCTACTGAGAGTCTTATTTTATCACTATTACCTTTGACGGTGAAGACATCACTATCAACACTCTTCGATAGTGGAATATCATTGTCAGTGATGCCAACGTTGACAGAGGCGATCGCAATCCCATCATAATTAGCATAGTCCAACACCGGCCCTTAAAGTAATGTTGTAAAAAACGAGGGAGAATCATTCCCTCGCATTAAGTAATGAATGTTGAATCTAAGCTGTAATCATTTTTCGGCTAAATGGCATTAGCAGAAAAAACAAAATCATTTGCTGTAAGGCTAGTTGATGTAATTCCAACTAATGAAACTAACTCTGTATTTCCGATTTTCACTAGAGTGTCATTGCCTTGTTGCAACAGTGTTAAACCACTAAACTGATTAACACCAATCCCACCAAGCCCGATTTTATCAGTGCCGATCGCAAAATCAGTCACAATGTTTTTGCTAGTTGGCAGACTACCATTAGCAATCCAGAATTGGTCAATACCAGCACCACCACTGAGGCGATTACCGCCCTGTTGACCAGCAAATAGCACATCATCACCATCGCCACCAAATAACGAGTCATTCACACCGGAGAAAAGTTTGTCATCTCCAGAACCACCGTAGAGGCGGTTATTGCTACCTTTACTCGTGAGGGTATCGTTACCTGAGCCACCGAAGGACAGTTGACGAGTTCCTTCAACTACTGTCAAAGTATCATTACCTGCTGCCCCAAACAAATTATTACTACCATTGGCTTCAACTACGGTAATTTCATCATTACCAGCACCACCATCAACAGTAGTATTGTTAGCAGGGCCATTTGTGCCAATAAAGACTTGATCGTTACCATCTCCTGTGGACACAGAGGAGTTACTACCAACTAACACCGTGTCATCACCGCTTCCAGTCACGATAGTGTTACCTTTAGTACCCCCTACAAAGTCAGCTCCATCACCTGTGAATAAGGTTTGATTTGCCTTCAGGGTGACATCATCACTACTGGTAGAACCAAATTGAAGGTCTAGTGTTGTTAGTCCAACAGTGCGACCATCAAACCCTGCGGCTGTAAAGTACTGAGTATTGCCTACACTCTGAGAATCTAGAATTGTTGCTTGACCATTAGCAGTTTCTTCCGAAGTCAAGACTTGTTTATTGGAGAGAACTGCATTCGGGCCTCCCACTAGTGCTTCTGTAATGACGCGACCTTTCAAATCGCCATTACTGGGAATATCTAACCCCAGAATCCGAGCAAGTGTAGGCGTTACATCAGCATTACTAACAGGCGCATAGTCCACATAGCCTTGTTTAAAGTCGGGGCCAATAGCCACCATGTTATTGAAGGTATCACCTCGACCAAAGCTGCCATGCATCCCCTGTCCTTGCTGCAAAGTTGTATCAGCAATTTCTACTTGAGCTTGAGGGTTGTTTGGGTTGCTTGGGTCTGTGCTAAAGCTTTTGAAGTTGATAACTATAGATGGAACTGGTGTTTTAGCATCACCTTTTAGCCCGATCGCACTCAGTGGTAAAGCACCTGGGATGTCTCCATAGGCATCGTCTACAAAAATCCCACTGATATAGTCTTTTTGCGAAAGCAAATCCACGACCTGTTTAGCAAAGTTAGCATTGCCATTGGGCAGATAAATCAAGTCAGATCCACCATTAGCAGCTACAACTATCTTTGTACCTGGGTCAAGTTGACCATTAATTACCTCACCTGTACCACCAATTACACCATTCCCCGAAATAGGACGTTGACCTTTTGTGGCATCAACAGTTGCATACTGGATCTGGTTGAGGTTTGGGGGCAGGGTTGTCGGGTTAGGATCGTATAGGGGTAAACCTAGATCATGAGCCAAATCAATTGCAACAAAGCCTGCTGGTAGAAATCCCGGATTTACGCCTTCATAAGTTTGGGTGGCAGCATAACTTGTAGTTTTTGTACCTTGACTATCAATAGCTTGCTTGCTGATGGTAGAAAAACCGTGGTCGGAAGTAATAAAGACATCAGTAGTCTTATCTAAGCCTGTACTTTTAAGATAGTCAAGAAGTTGCTTTAAATTATCATCAGCATTTTTGACGCCAGCTTTTGAAGTAGGGCCATTTATACCTGGTGTTAAAGTGTTTAAGCTATCACCCTGATTGTGTTGAGTACCATCAGGATCTCTTGACCAATAAACCAATGCGAATGGTTTACCCTCTTCCTGAAATTTAGGTAAAATTACTTTGGTAGTGGCATCTGCAAAATATTGTTGTTGAGCCACATTGGCATTCAGAGTGCCAGGAGTTGTGTTAGTACCTGCTGGCTGGACTCGTGGTGTGGGTTTTACATCCAGACCAGCCGCTTGTAAGCGGTTGACAATATCTGGATCAAGTGGAACACCAGAAGGTGAACCGGCGGCTGTAGGCGGCGGTGTTGCACCATTTGTAGTGTCATCAATAATAATTGTATCGGGAGTAGGAATAGTACCTGTAGTACCACCTTCTCGGTTAACTTGGGTAACATCTTGGATGGCAACTGGCCCTAGTTTACCAACTGCTGCTGTGTTGAAACCCTGCGATCGCGCATAAGCTAGGAGTGACTCTTCATCTAAAAAGTTGTTACCGGGAAACTTTTCGTCAATATCTCCTAAAACCGCATCGTTTTCGATGAATGGCGTGACACTACCATTGGCATTAGGACTAGGAAAACCAGTGTAGATGGTGTTGCTAAAGTCACCTGTATCACCAAGATAATGCCCTGTTGCGATCGCAGAAGCATTTGGCGTGGTAAATGTCGGAAACAGCGAATGACTATTGGCAAAACTAACTCCCTGCTGACGGATGCTATATAAAGTTGGAGTGTCAATGGGGTTTACAGAACCGTTACGCAATCCATCAGCAACAAAAATAATGACATTTCTACCATTGCCATTTGTATCAGCCATGTCAGCTACTCCTTAAGTATTGTGAGCTACGATTGATTAATCGCAGCAATTGGATGTCTGTAGATTGAGCAATTAATTACACTCAACTCAAACGAAAATTCTTTGCTAGAAAAACCTGGGTAGTATTTGGCGACAAAATGCTTGGTATCCACATAAATTAGTGGAGAAAATCAAATGAATATAACTCTGGTCACTTTTTCAAAAGATAGTTGTTCAAAGTTTAAGGAAGGTTATAAGCAAGTTAAGATTTTGGACAAAAAGCAGAAGGATATTTACGAACAAAAAGATCCCCGACTTCTTCAAGAAATCGGGGATCTGATCCTTTAAGTGGAGAGCAAATCAAATATGATTAGCAAAATCGCTACAGCTTAATTAATTAATGTTGAATTTAAGCTGTAATCATCTTTCGGCTAAATGACACTAGCAGAAAAAACGAAATCATTTATTGTCAGGCTAGTTGATGCAATTCCCACTAATGAAGCCAACTCTATATTTCCGGTTTTCACAAGAGTGTCGCTACCCTGTTGCAATACTGTTAAATTACTGACGCGAATACCGCCCAGCCCAATTTTATCAATGCCGATCGCAAAATCAGTCACAATGTTCTTGCTAGTTGGCAGACTGGCGTTAGCAATCCAGAATTGGTCAGCACCAGCACCACCACTGAGGCGATTACCGCCCTGTTGACCAGCAAATAGCACATCATCACCATCGCCACCAAACAGGGAATCATTGACATTAGAGAAGAGTTTGTCATCTCCAGAACCACCGTAGAGACGGTTATTACTACCGCTACTGCGAAGGGTATCATTACTTGAACCACCAAATAATAATTGACGAGAACCTTCAATTACTGTGAGACTATCATCACCTTCTGCCCCAAGTAAATTATTACTACCACTAGCTTCCACTACGGTAATAATATCATTACCATTGCCACCATGAGCAGTAGTATTTTGAGCCGGGCCGTTTTGACCAATAAATATCTGATCGTTACCCTCTTCTGTGGATACTGAAGAGTCACTGCCGACTAGCACTGTGTCTTCACCGTTTCCAGTCTGGATTGTATTCCCTTTTGTACTCTCTACAAAGTCTGCTCCGTCACCTGTGAATAAGGTTTGATTTGGTTGAACAGTAATATCATCGCTAGTAGTGGAGCCAAACTTAATTTGTTCAGATTGAGGTTTACCTAAACCAGCAGCAAGGTTAAGGGGATTCTCCAGCTTCAACAGAATAATTTCATTGTTGTCTATAACTGGATTTTGAGGATCATTGCCAGGACGACCTGTAGAGAAGGGATAATTGTTGTCATTAGCTACCAAAATGGTGTTTTTGTCAACAACTAAAACATTTTCAATGGTGACAAATGGGAAGTCAAAGGTGGTTTTGCCATCTCCATTCAAGTCATTGGGGTCTTGGATATTTAACAAGTCTGCAACTTCTTCTTTGGCTACAAAGCCATTAGAATCTGTCTTAGACAAGTCTATTTTGTAAATCTTCTTAAATTCAGCCGCAGCCCCTTGACCATTATCCCGCTCAATAACTAGGTATTCATTATCATTAATGACTGCTAAATCGCCGATCGCATTTGACGGATTATCCAGTTTGTAGTAGCGTAACTGATTGGTGTATTTCTCGCTAGCTAAATCAAATTCGTTAATTCGCAAAGCACCAGCAGGATCACCTTGAACCGTACCTTCTAAGAGGAAATAAAGCTTAGTTTTGCTGGCGTTGATTGCTCCGCCTTCAAAACCTTTGGAACCACCCAGGTTAGCAAAAGCATCTCCTGAGAGAACATCGGGGTTTTGTGGCGATCGCACTACATTATATTGAGGATCATCTCTGAGTTTATCTCGTACATCATCGGCGATATCTGGAAAATCTGAGAAAAGTGCATCTACGCCTAATTGATAAAACTGCTGAATTTCTAGTGCTAGCTTGCCTTTGTAATCTGCTGCTAAGTATTGATCTTCCGCCCGGAAGGTGTAAGGATGAACCAGCAACCCTGCATTGTGAGCATCTTGAACTAATGTAGAGGGAGGTAATGTTGTCTTATCAGCATCATTGACTGCTCCATCCCCATTCACATCATCGGCTTTACCATCACCATTAGCATCAGTACCTTTGACACTAACAATCATCCGCTTCCAAGGCCCAATACCATCGGCATAGGTGGCAACTTCCGCCAAACCTTCTGGTGTTCGCAAGTCGCCATAAGTGCGAGTGTCACCACTGACTTTCAAATCATAAGGCTGACTCTCGATGATCTTGCCGTTGATATCAATGTCACTTGCATCTAAAAGTTGAACAAGTGGAATATCAACCCCTGCCGCAGGCATAATGACATCATGCAGTTCTTTGAGGTTAGATACTTCAAAGGACTGGATGAAAATGCGACTAGGGTCAGTAAAATTATTTGCCTTCAGTGTATCGATTAATAACTGACTGATGTTTCTGTTTATTTTATTTGTAGTGCCTACATAAGTAGCTTCATCAGCCGAATAGGTTGGATGCTTAGTTTCAGGATAGATGCCGATCTTTTTACCTGTATCGGCTTCTACTTGCTTAACCAAATCGATGATTTCTGTGAGAGTAGGAATTTCAAATTGACCATCAAAGGACTGATCGCGGAAAGGTAGACGTTCTTCTGCGCGTAAAGTCTTGATTTCAGCTAAGGTGAAGTCTTCAGCAAACCAACCTGTAATTGTGTTTCCATCTAAACTTACCGTTTTCTTGCGATCGGCAAACTCTGGATGCTTGTAAACATCTGTGGTTGTATTGCTGAAATTGACAGTACCATCAGCGTTCAAGACTGCTAAAGCTGGCTCATGACGAGCAATTAACACACCATCTTTTGTAACTACCAAATCAGGCTCAATGAAGTCAGCGCCTCGTGCAATTGCTTGCTTATAAGACTCTAAGGTATGCTCTGGACGATAACCACTTGCACCTCTATGACCAATTACTTTAGGTGCTTCTCCATCTAAAGTTTTGAATCGGTCAGGTGTAGCGATCGGAGCTTCTAATAAATTACCACTGGCATCAAAATGTAGTAGGTAGGGGCCAAACTCGTCTCCTACCCAGATTGTCCCGTCTTTATCAAAGACGAATGACTCTACATCAAAGTCTGCACCAGTTAGTAATCTTCCAGTAGTTCCCTCATTTACAATTTGGAAAGGAACTTTTTTATTAGGGTCAGATAGTTGAATGTAATCTAAAACTTTAACGCTGCCGTCTCCATTCTCTGTTCCCTTAAAATTTGGGTCTACACGATTGATTCGCAGTAAAAAATCTGCACTATTATCTTTGCTACCGTAACCGTTATCTGACAAAAAGTACAAAGAGTCGCTGTTAGCAAATTGCACACCGCTAAAGCCCTGTATTGGCTGTCCGGGGAAAGGCCCGGTTCTGCCATTTGCTGAAATTCCCTGACCGGAAGCTGGCCCATCACTAAAGCTATCAGCAGGTAAAGAGGCAAAACCTACTAACTCAACTTGGGGAACAGGTGTTGCAAGTGCTGTTGTTCTTCCGTTCTCAATTGCCATAATTAGAATCTTTTTTGGTGGGTATTTGAATTTAGCTGCATCACAAGCTATTCAAGTTCTCTAATTACATCAGCTGTGGACTTACGCAAAAATTGCCAAACTGGACTTGTGGAAAAATCACCTTTTCACTCTAAAAAACCAAATTATTGAAGTATTTCAGAATTACAAAAATATATTTTGGTTCAGTTGATTTTGCCATAAATTCTGAGAATACATTTACAAACAATGTCTTTTTTAGAGGTAATGATGGTCAAATGTTAGCTACTAATCTGTGTTAGCTAGTAAGAGTGTGCAACTAAATTCCGAATTTAATGTTGATAGTAGTTATCAAAGAACTTGACCATTATTAATAATGATGTTTTCATTGAAAGATTAAGAAAAGAATAAATTAACTAGAAGAAATGATTAAATTGAAAAAGAAGTCAGAATCAAGACGCTCGATGACTCGCTAACGCTGCGCTATCCGCTTTTTCACACAGAATTCAATTCTGAATTCTGGCGACTGACTCCTGAATTCTGTTTTGATAAATCTCAATTAAAAAATAATTTTTATTAATTTTTTAAAATAAGGAATAAAAATAATATATGAAAATGTTATTGACACTTATTTTAGGAGTCTTTTCTAGAATAAAGTTAAATTTTTATAGTTTGAATTTGGGAGCGATCGCCATTTCCTTTCCTGCCCAATCAATAGGCTGTAGGGACGTATAACTCTACGTCCCTACAAAAGGTGTTTCTATCAAAAGCTAGGCGAACAAATTAATCCAGGATACTAGCAGGGAAAACGAAATCATTTGCGGTGAGGCTAGTTGAGTTAATTCCAACTAATAAAGCCAATTCTGTATTTCCAATTTTCACTAAGGTGTCACTACCCTGTTGCAATAGTATTAGACTAGAAAGTTGAGTCATGTCAATACCACCAAGCCCGATTTTATCAATGCCGATCGCAAAATCAGTCACTATGCTCTTGCTAGTGGGCAGACTACCATTAGCAATCCAGAATTGATCAACACCATTACCACCAGTTAAGCGATTACCGCCCTGTTGACCAGCAAATAGCGCATCATCACTATCGCCACCAAACACTAAGTCATTGATATTAGAGAAGAGTTTGTCATCTCCAGAACCACCGTAGAGACGGTTATTGCTACCCTTACTCGTGAGGGTGTCTTTACCTGAACCACCGAATAATGATTGACGAGAACCTTTAATTACTGTGAGACTATCATCACCTGCCCCCCCAAACAAATTATTACAACCACTGGCTTCTACTATGGTAATAACATCATTACCATTGCCACCATCAGCACTGGTCTTTTGAGCCGGGCCATTTTGACCAATAAATATCTGATCATTACCATCATTCCCCGAAACTGAAGACTCACTTCCTGTAAGCACTATGTCATCACCGTTTCCACCCAGGATTGTGTTACCTTGAGTGCCTTCTACAAAGTCTGCTTCGTCACCTGCACTAAAGAATTGTCCCGGCTCAAGAGTGACAGTATCGCTGTTGGTAGAACCAAAACCATTTGGGAAAGTAGGCTGTACAGTTGTTAGGTTATTGGGTAGTTCCAGGATGCCGAGTTTTTCAGCAGGCGTATTACCCGTAACGTTAAAGTCATTGTCGTTAATCAAGGCTAGAGTGTTGGGTGCTACCAATGCTAGACCTTCTAATTTTTCCACCCCGGTGTAACCCAACTGAGCAGCATTAGCGATTAGACTTTTGGTAACAGTGGTAATATTGGCAGTAGCTAACTCCGCAGAGGTCAGTTGTTCAATAGTTTTACCAGCTGGCAAAGTAAAGTTAGCAGGGTTGTTAATGTTGGTCGCCCCAGCTAAATCAATTTGGTAAATTAGTTTATTGCCAGCAGATGTACTATTGTCATCTCGCTCAACTACTGCAAATTTGCCGTTACCCAAAGAAACTGCATCGCCAATCTTATCAGTTTGTGGTAATCCTTCTAGGCGATATAAATACTCTCCTGTTACCTGCTTGGCGACAATATCAAACTCCAGAATTCGCAGGTTGAGAGAAGCTTTGGATGTCGCATCATTAGCGACATCTGGGTTGTCAATGGGACTTTGGATGAAAGCGTATAATTTATTACCTTCCAGGGCTACAGCTTCAAATCCCCGGTTATTGCGGCGTTGGGCATAAACTGCTGGCAATATCTCAGCGCCAAAAGTTCCCGTTGGTTGATCTGGGTCGGGTGCAGTTGCCGTTCCTTGAGGAATAAAGCGATCAATTAGTTTACCATTAACATCAAAGTGATAAATTGCCGGACGGTATTCATCTACCATCCAGTAATCTCCATTTTCCGCAACTACAATTCCCTCTAAGTCAGCACCTAAAGAATCGTTAGCTATAATCTTGTTGTCTAAATCAACGGCAATTTCATCTGTGTAGGCTGTGCCATTTGCCCCAGCTTGTAAGTTAGGTAATCCCGTTAATGGGGTTGTCCCATCTTGGCGGAATAATCCTGTCCTCTTGGTAATGCTGATTTCACCTGTGCTGCGGTTGAGTTCAAAGCTGACTATTTCTGGCTGGAAGTTGGGTAAGAAAAATGGTCTGTTTACACCATCAGGTTCTCCATTGGGGCCACGGTCTGTATGGGTGACAAACTTCAGGTTGCCATTTGCTGCAAACCCTTGAAAATACAACCCAGAAAAACCACCTAAGAAAATATCTTGATTTTCAGAGGTTGTTCCTAACTTGGGTAAGTTGTTAAATTCATAGATAGTCAGTTTGGGTTGGGCAACAGGATTGCGCGGGTCGTAACTAGTGGTGTCGATATTTAGAGAATTGGGGAAAGCATTGGCGATATTTTCCCAAGGCACTAGCTTAAAATTAGAGTTGACATTTTCGCCATCGATAGTTTTGGCAGGTTCATTAGAGCCGTCTTGGGTAACAAATAAACCAAATGGGAAGTTAGGCCCCAGTGGCAGGTTAATCACATCAGCCCCATCTGACTCTTGCACGCTGTCAATTGACCCATTATTACCAATGGCAAAATTACCCACGTATTCGTTGTTACCTTCACGAGTGTAGGCAACAAAGGTGCTATCGCCTTGGCTGGATGCTAGCAAGTAGCCTGTGCCGTTTTTGCCGTAGTAGATGGTCAACCCTTCGGTATCATCGGTGAGGTGAGAACCACCTTCAAAACGAACGCGATCAATTAACTTGCCTGTTGTGCCACCGTCCGGTTCTGCCTGGAATTTCCAGATGCCCACATCTTCTTGGGCTATGTAGAGAAAGCCGGTTTCTTGGTCAACCACCATACCCTCTGTTTGGGGAGAACGCCCTGCTGCCGTGGGCGAGGGGATGGTGAATTCTCGTACCAGTTCTGCTCCAATTTGACCATTACCTTTGTCAATCAATTTGAACTGAGCTATATCTCCAGTTTGGCGGCGACTGGTAAAGACATAGTAATCATTAGTTACGGGGCTACGGTATAAGGTAAGTCCGTAAGAACTGCGAGTTGATGCAGAATAGGGAGGTTCAAAAGGTGATGTCTGAAAGATAGTACCAATATTGCTATCGGTGATATTTTCCAAGTATTTACCGGGGGTGGTGGGGTTGGGGTTAATTTTGAAGATTGCTAGTTTATCATTTTGGCGATCGCTAGCTACGGCTATATCAACAGATTGATTGCCTAATTTGAAACCGTATTGTAAGTCAATATTGTTGTAGCGAATACCACCTGGATTAACTGTTTGCAACAAATTACCAGACAAGTCATAAACCCGCAATCCAGCATTTTTTACTGAGGTTAGTACTAAGCTATCGGCAGAATTTGTAGCATTAACATAGATAGCAGGATCATCAGCATCAGCATTCTGATCTACAGCAGGTAGTGCTGGATCTTCATCATCAAATAAATTAGGACGAGTTTCTACTATGGGTGCAGCAGTTGGAACTAAGTCTGCATCTAAAGTGAGAATTTGGGTAAATTGACTTTGGCTGAAGTTATTATCACTTACCAGCACAATCGACTGGCTACCATCTGCTAGTTTTGGCCCAAAAGTAATACCCTCGATGTTATCTGTACCGTTAGGCAAGTTTAAGTCATTTAAATTCAACAGCAGACGTTTTTGAGCGGGTTTGATAGTAGCTAGTTGTTCAGCACTCAAATTATTGAGAGAATCGTAGAAGCTAATGTCTGTTGCACCTTGCAAAGAAACTTCGTAGATTTTGATGGTGTTACCTACACCTTGGGCAAAGGAACGTTCTAATGCCAATAATGTGCCACGATTATCTATTGCTAATAAATCTGTCAAACCATTGTCAGCAGAACCTGTGCTAGGGTTGGGTGCTTCGGCGATCGCATCAGTAATGTAGAGGTATTCCTTTTCTGGTTGTCCACTAACCAGATTGTATTGCAGAATCCGAGAAGGGCTGCCACTGGTGAGTGAAGCCTTTAATCCATCTTGGGAGAGCGCGTTTTCAGTAGCTGTGAATAAGGTTTTCTGGTCGGGTGTAATGGTAAGGCTTTCAAAGGCTAAGTTATTGTAAACGCCTGATGTCTGCGTATCACCTGCATCGATAATATTATTGTTGTTGGTATCTTCAACTACTGGTAAGAATTTGGTAGGGACAGGTAGCGATCCTACTTCTTGCCCTGTGGTCAGCGAAAACTCTTTAATAAAGGGATTGCTAACACGACCAGCAGTAGGATTTACTTCGCCTTCTGAAGAGATGAAAACAGTGCCATTGTTAGTTAAAGCAATGCCTTCTGGATCAAGGCTATTGAGTGCAAAGAAATTACCATTGCTATTTTTTAGTGGTGTGACATTAGTAAAAGTCACCCCAGCATCGGCAGTAGTGAAGGTATAAAAACGAGCAGGTGCAAATTGGGAGCGATCGTCTGAGATAGCGTAATAGCGGTTGTTAACAGCATCGTAAGTGACACCAGATAGTCCACCTAGTGGAGTTGGTGCGCCATTCACCGTTCCCGCCACACCAGTTGGAATAAAGCTAGTAGCAAAAATAGTTTGTCGTTCAAATCCCACACTGGGAATAGTTTTACCTGCTTGAGTCGCCCCAGTTTGCACATCTGCGAACACCAAGCGATGGTCAGAACTGGGGAACGGAAAAATACCAACTGGGGAGAATGTCGGGTCAGTATTTAGCGGCCAAAATACTCCTGAATTGGCAATTGTCAGGCTAGTCGAGGGTAGCACATAATCAGTCCGCAGATTTCCGGGGGTCGTATCAGCAAAATCTGCGGTATCAAAGCTAGGATTACCCTTTTGGCTAGCGTTTGCACCACCTTGTAAGCCTGCTTGTTGGGGGCCACCAAGGCTGGTAGGGATGACATTAGTATTGATATTGGGATTTTGCAACAGTTGCCGGATAGCGTTGTCAAAACTATCACCATCTAACGGATCTGCATTTTGATCACCGACAATCACAAAGCTGGAACCAGACGTAATACCGCCCGTTTTACCCTGATCATCGTAAATATAATTACCATTACCAGGAGTAATATAATCTGCCCAAAAACGGATCTCGTCGTGGTTGCGCTTACCGTTGCGGTCTTCTGGCCCATCAAAGGTTGGGGGTGTGGGGTGGCTGGCGAGAACATGAATTGTCTCGCCGTTTACTTGAATGGGTACATCCCAATGACTTTTGGAGGAGAGGCGTAGAACTGCCAGTTCTTGTGAAGAATACCAATCATTTGGCTGTGATGTTGTAGGATCATCGGGAAGCAAGGCATTGGGCATATCCTTCCAAAGAAAATTTTGGAAGGTGCGGACGTTAGCTGTGTCAATGGGATATTTGGATAGCAGCAACATCCCATATTGACCAGGAAAATTACCGAATCCGAAGGCATCATCGCCATATCCCGGTTCACCTGGGATTGTAACTACTGCGCCGTTGTTGTTCAAGTCGAAACCAGAGGCAATACCCGTATTGGAAGGAGCAATGTAAAAATAAGGGTAATCAACAGGAGTTGCACCATTCTGGCTGACTGCAAGGTAATTTTGCTTGAATAACTGAACTGCTTCTTGGGAGTAATCAAACTCATTGATCAGCAGCACATCCGGGTTGTTACGCTGGATAATTTCTGCAACGGCTTTTGCTTGAGCATTATCAGGGGTAGACAGATCGGTTACTAGCTCACCTGTTGCGTTGCGATTCAAAGAAGCATTGAACTGAGAAAAGCGAACTGTGCTTGTAGTTACCATAGGTTAGTTCTGGGGTAGATTTCAGATATTAGACTGCTTTAAAAATTAAGAGTTGGCTTTTATATTATGTCTGCTTGATTATTTATTAAACTTGGAGAACCCC
Source organism: Nostoc commune NIES-4072 (assembly GCF_003113895.1). Taxonomy (NCBI): domain Bacteria; kingdom Bacillati; phylum Cyanobacteriota; class Cyanophyceae; order Nostocales; family Nostocaceae; genus Nostoc; species Nostoc commune. The sequence goes on from NZ_BDUD01000001.1 coordinate 1,934,517, forward strand.
ACTCCGCTAAAGCTGTGCTTTGTCTCCCCTCCCGAAGAGGGAGCAGGAGGTGGGGTTCTTTTGTTACGGGGAATTAGGCAGACATGATATCATTTCCAACTCTTTCTCTGCGTTAGAAGGCGATCGCTTGAATCTGCGTTAAACAAATACAAAGCCAGTATCGCTTGCCAAATTCGTCTTTAGCTTTAACCCATTTTCAACAACAGCAATTAACTCTGTTCCATAAAAAATGCCGACAGCAGACTTGTCACTAGACACGGCTGATGCAGATCCTAGTGAGTAATTGCTAGCAACTCCTTTGAGTTCAATTTTGTCCTTGTTCTTAAAGCTGGCAATATAAGCATAGTCACCATTACCAAAACTAGCATAGAAAACTGAATTGGCATTACCCAAGACGTAAGTATCTTCACCCTGATCGCCGTTGAGTTGGTCAATTTCGCTTGTGCCACCTCCCCAACCAATGAGGCGGTCGTTGTCCTTGCCTCCAAAAAGTGTGTCATTGCCAAGTCCGCCTAAGATTGTGTCATCGTCATCGCCACCACGGAGGATGTCAGTGCCTCCCTTGCCATCAAGGTAATCATTGCCTGCACCACCATTGATGGTTTCATTGGCATTAGTACCGATGACGCGATCGCTCCCGGCTAAGGCATCGACTATGTTCAAACCATTAAGTTGGTCAATAAAGATAATATCATTGCCAGATGTCGCCTTGTTATTAGCAACAGTCAGGTCAAAGCTATCGCTAACATTAGCACCACTCTTATCAGTAGCAGTAACTGTGACTCCGAAGATGCCAATTTGGGAGATAGTGCCGGATATCACACCTGTATTAGCAACAATACTAGATCCAGTGGGTAAGCCTGTAGCACTGTAGCTGAGGGTGTCGCCTTGATCTACGTCAGTAAATTTGTTACTGACATTGAAAGAAAAAGGTTTGTCAGTAGAGATGATTTGGTCGTCAATCGGTTGTACTACAGTGGGAGCATTGTTTTTAAAGAGATTAAACCGAGCCACACTAGGGTCATGATCGCTATCCTGATCGGCAAACTCTGAATTGATGTGAACTACATCATACCCATCTAGTCTGTTACGTAAGTTGTTACTGACTAAAATGTGGTCAAGTGTTTGGGCGTTGCCTTCAAAATTATAGGTGTAACGCTCATTTTGAGGCAGAGTTTCAATTAATGAAGTCAGCCCAGCGCTTTCTAGGGTGGTGACGGGGTTAGAGAACTCAAAATCATTCAAGTCACCTGCTACTACTACATTGGCATTGGGATTGATTGCTAAAATACTTTCGACAAAATTTTTCACCAGTGTCGCTTGTTGCTGGCGCTGCACTTCGCTACTGAGAGTTGGCGGTTGATTCACGCCGAATAATGGTTGGTCGCCACCTTTAGAATTAAAGTGGTTGCCGACTACATAAACAGTTTCACCCTTGAAAGTAAATTCTCCAACTAACGGCTTGCGACTGCTAGTAAAGGCCGAGTTGGTGGGGTCAATCAAACCAGGACTATTAGAAACTGTAGGAAGACCAGAGACGTTACTAACTGTGGTACTGGAGGTGGAAGTACCACCGGGGCGATCTACAAAGTTGACACGATTGGGATTAAACAAGAAACCCACCCGGATATTTCCGCCAGGTTCACCGCCATTAGTATCGTCTACTGGGTTAATTTGGCGATATTGATACGTGGGGCCACCAGCAGCAGCGATCGCATTAATTAATGTTTGAAAGGTGGTGCTAGCATCAACTACGCTATCATTCGTCGCTCCGTTATTGTCTTGAATTTCTTCTAGACTAATAATATCTGGTGATTTCAGATTATTGACAATGCGGCTGGCAAGGTTGTTAAACTTGGTTGCACCATCGCTTGGGTCAAGGTTTTCGACGTTGAAGGTAGCAACTGTCAATTGGTCAGTAGTGGGAGTTAAATTAGTGACTTCTTTTTGCAGGGTACTGTTCTGTACTACTGTGGGAGCAGCCGATACTAAAACTTCATAGTTGCTAAAATCGTAGTTAACGACACCAGTAATACTGCTAAGTTGCGTACCAACATTCACCTCAGGTAGTACTAAGGCATTGTTGAGATCATCGATCTGAATCCGTTCAGGATTGAAGTCTGAGGCACTAATTAGGCTACCACCGCGAGCTGTGCGCCCAGTGGCATTTGCCCCATTGTCTGCTAATACCCAAATTTCCTGTGATGTACCAAAGCTTGCAGTGGGTGAAGTGGTGATCGGGTTATTGACCTGTACTTGCATTCCTTCTAAACTTTCGTAGAAGTCGATGCCATCCTGGGCAGGATCAAAGGTGGTCGTTCCAGTTTCGATATTACCAGTAGTGTCGTTATCGATTACTGTAGTTGGGATGCTTCTGCCGCCATTACCCAGAATTGTGGTAGTTGGTAAAGCATTGCCACTGGAGACTGTGACAATTGTAGGGCTAGTAATTTGTGTTACCGTCAGGTTATTTGCATTATTACCGGGACGAAACTCCGCAACTGTTCCATTGACTAATATAGAATCGCCAACAGATACGGTTGGTGCTGATGAGGTGAAGACGAAAATACCTTCCGAAGTGCGATCATCGCTGTCTGGGTTGGGGTCTTGCAAGTAAAAACCATTACTAGCTGTAGCCGTGACAATTCCCGCTACATTGGTGACGCTTTGACCTCTTAAGGGTGAGATATGCGCCGCGCCTTGAATGTCGTGAATCCGAATTGCGTCATTATCAGCGATCGCCACTGTAGCAGTAGCAGTACCCAGAGTATAGTTTGCGCTACTATTTAGAGTCAAAGTGACGGTTTCAGTTCCTTCAACTGCCGTATCATCCACAGGTGTAATGGTGATATCCACAAAGGATTGTCCGGCAGCGATCGTTGCTGTGCCTGTTAAGGTTGGGGTGTAATCTGCGCTTGTGGCTTGTCCAGCACCCGTGGCAACATTGTAATTTACCGTCAAGGCATTGGTGGTACTGCCTGTGCGAGAGATCCGGAAGATACCAGGGTCACTGCCAGCTTCGGCTGCATTGGCATCTTGGGCTGCGATCGTGACAGTGGGGGTTGCATTGATAGTGAAGGCGGTTTGGTTCAGCGCTGTAATCAAAGTCGCCCCAGTGGTCAGTGTCCAATTAGCAGGGTTGTTAACAATCGCCTTGAATTCGGCAAAGGTATTTGCTGTACGAGTACCAATGTAGGCTGCCGATTCCTCACCCGTCAAGAAGCTTATACGGCTATCGGCAGGTAGCAAGTTAGGTGCGACACCATCCTCTGCGTTGCCAATATTAATTCGTGCGATCTGTGTTATTGGCGTGTCTACCGTCGCATCACTGGCAGCAAGATAAGCATATACCGAGTCCGTGGTTTGGCTAAAGCCGCGATTACTAGACCCTGAGAAAGTAACCACAGCAGCTGTACCCACATTAGCAACTGGCCCACCAGTCACATCAAAATTGGTCAAAGTGACGATAGTCCCTGCGACAACACCGCCTGCTGGGGCAGTCCATTTAGTATATGATTCACCAGTGTTAAAAGCCGTTGCCGTCCCTGTTGTAAGTTCGTTGTCAGTAAAATAGATGACTGTTCCCTCTGGAATAGTGGCTAGCGTAACAAAAGCTACCCAATCGTCAGACCCACCCGCAGTATTGATGCCTATAAATGCAACGTCGCCAGAATTTAGTGCCATATCTAAGACTCCTTGATAAATTAATGATGATACCCAAAATGCTTAATTCACTTACAAATACCTGTTGAGTATCGCTACTTTCGCCAAAGGCATTGCCCTTGCGATTTATCCAAAGTTGTCCGCACTTTGTAACAGTCCAAAAGCGATCGCTATGCCTACAGACAAATCACAGGTTCGTAAATATTACATTTAAAATTAATTTACGAAATATATCCTAAATACATCTTTGCAGTTAGAGCGATCACTATATCAACATTAAACACTATAAAATTCGTCTTCCAAACCACTCTTTTAGAGGTTCTCAGAAGACAACTACATATTGAATCTTTGATATTAGTACTTAAATTGGGCAATCTTAAGTTATCCTAATTAGATTAAGGAATAGCTAGCAAAAGGTTAAGATAAAAATAATAAATAATTTCAGGCTTGGAGTACTTTTGTTCTATAGCAATTATTTCTGTCATAAAAATATTTTGTGAATGTTATTGTAAAATACAGAATATTAGTTCATTATTCAAAATCGAGAATAATAACTCGGTTTCTTTCAATGATTGTAAATATCCAAAGTGAATTTACTAACCTTAAAGAAACTAGGTTTTTAGTATTTTGATACTGATGCTGTAACTTACACAGGGTGTTGGAGAATAATATGAGCAAAGTAAAGCATAGAGAACCATCAGACTTTACATTAAAAAATGACCGCAGTAATCATTTAAAAAATGCACAAAGTCATTTGCGTTCAGTAGCAATAATCGCCAGAAATTTCAACAACCATAATGATATAAGTAAAATTGCAGATGGAGACGTTGGGAAACTATTCAACCTGACTGATGATTGTTCAGATACACTGAAGAAATACATCAATATCAGAAAGCACATGAATAAAGATCAAATGGTCAAACGTATTAATAGTGATCTGACAAAGAGCCCGTCTTATACTACATTTGACCAGGAAAGAGATTGGCTAAAAAGATTTGACAATTCTTGCGTAGTAAGTTGCGATGTTTTTATCCAAAACCAAGTTCAAATAAACTTGCGCTCATTAGAAGACCTTTATAGAAATATAATCACGTTTAGGAGTGAATTTGGTCGTACATACGCTCGTAATAATTTTGATTATCAACTAATTAGAGAAAGATTTCAGGAGTATTTAAATGGAGTTTTGCAAATTGCAAGTGGTACCGGCTTAGTTTGTGAAGACGGACAGAGGTACTATGATTCCAATTTAAATTTTCAAACTAGAAGTATTTGGTTGGGTTCAAGAATGTTTCTAAATGGAGCAAGTAACCTCTTAAAAATAGGTGGTTCGCAAAAATCACTAATCAGTTAAACTTTTCATTATTCATTAAGCAATCTTAATATTTTGAGTGGCGATTATAGCAATCCTATTTGAATTTTGAAAAAACTCATTAAACCTCGAAGAGCCTTTTTTCATGTTGTTTATTTTCTTTCTTATCTCTACGAGTAAGTTTGGGAGTCAAAGCGGATTGCTATATACTTTTTAAGTGGCAGTCCAAAGGTAGAAAAATGTTGTTTAATCGGTGGCGATTACTAATTGCAGGAGCCATCTTTGGTTCTGTAATTACTGCTGGAATATTTATAGTCCCCCCAATTGTAGCAAGTAAAAGTTGGCCATGGAGATGGGCTGACTGGACTGGAATTGGAGAAGACACAATTAAAAAAACGAGTACAGAGAAAAAAGGTGGAAAAAATAGTTCGATTGAAAAGGTTATTTCCACTGATGAAACTCGGTCTGGAAAAACACTTTGGGATTTTTTAGAACTATTAGCAGTTCCATTTCTGCTTTTGTATTTAGGTAATCAACTTCAGCAGAAAGATAAAGAAGTAGCAGACATAAATCTCCGTGAGGAAGCGCTACTAAATTATTTAGACCGTGTATCAGATTTACTGATTAATAACAAAGTGAATAGCCTACAACCCAATGATACTTTACTAGAACTGATAAATGATATAATACGCACAAGAACGCTGACTATACTGCGTAGCTTTGGCAAAGATGGAGAACGGAAAGGTAGTGTTATACGATTTCTAATCGATGCAGAATTTATAAGTAACTGGCACTCTATTGTATTAGACTTAAGCTCTGCTAGTTTGAAAGGCGCTAAACTAAGTGGTACTAAACTAAGTCGTGTTAAGCTAATTAAAGCAGACCTCAGTGATGCAGACCTCAGTGATGCAGACTTGAGTCATGCAGATATACGTAATGCTAACTTGATTAATGCCGACTTAATTAATGCCGACTTAACTGGTGCTGACTTAACTGGTGCTGACTTAACTGGTGCTGACTTAACTGGTGCTGACTTAACTGGTGCTGACTTAAGAGATGCCATCTTAAATGATGTAAAGGGATTACGAAATTGATAGTTTCATACTAAATAGTTCAGCGCTACAATAATACTTTTAAGCTCTTTTTCCCCTACAGTCTTCATGATAAGTCTTTACTAAATATGATTTCAGGTGGGCTGTTACCCACCTGAATGTAATTCAAACATTAGCGGAAATTACGAGGATTTAAGCGAACAGAGTTAGGCTGTGACTGACGACGAATTGCTACTCCATTGCGAAGATTTCTAGCGGTACCACCATCTTTGCGATCGAGGAAAGGTTTCAGATTAATTCCACTTCTAGATGAACTAACCCGATTATTGCCACCGCCTAGAAGTGTACGTCCTAAATTATATAATTCATTGCCTCCACTACTGCGATCGCCATAAGTATTAACAGCTATAGTCTGTTGTCCACTGTCAGCAGTAGTTAAGTTCTGAAAAATACTATTGCGGATAACATAGGGGTCTTTCCCAGGCGGTACTGTCAGGACAATTCTACAGGTTGGGTTAGCTTCTGTTGTGACGCAGACAATATTTTCGTTATTTTCTGTTGCTGTCTGGAGTTCTTGTAAGCCATCTGGGCGATAAAGTTCTAAGCGACTAGCAATTGCTGTACAACGCCTTTGTGCGTCCCAACCACCACCCAAAGCCGCAGGTGCAGCCCAAGCAAAGTATTGCCCTGGTTGACTTTGTGGCTGATACATAACGGTGTATTGACCATTGTAAGTCTGACAGGTAAACCGAGTTGTACCGTCAGCTGAGGGTGAAGTTGGTATACCTGTTGATGTGTCTATTGGTACTGATGACCCACCTGATGGTACTGTTGGTACGACAACGCCATCGCCAGTAGAATCATATTGCGCCATTGCTACAGAATTGCCCAAACATAAAGATAAGCCAAGACTACCCAAAGATATCAATCGAAGCAGTTGTGATGGCATAAATCATCCTCCAGTAGAAATAGGTAGGGAACTGATAATCTAAGTGACGAATAATTCTCTGTTTTGATTCATCAAAAACGCTATTTTTTTTCCTCTCTTGCTTTTTTCTCTTCGAGTAGCTTTTTCACCCGTGCTTTAATTTCTAGATGACGCCCCACTCCTTCATAGGCGTAACGGTTGTAGCTATTACGGGTAATCAGGTTTTCTAAATAGCTAACTCGCTCATTACCGCCTGGGTGCGAAGATAACCAACTAGGAGGAGTATTTTTTTGCTGTTTTTCTAACGTCACCATTAAGTTACGTAAACCATCAGCAGCGTAGCCAGTGGCAACAATTAGGCGTGTGCCGAGATTATCTGCCTGACGTTCCATGTCGCGGCTGTAACTAAGTGCAAAAAGTTGACCGATAGTGCCGCCCAGAGGTATATATTGAGTAACGTTAGAGATCAGGTTGCCTTCGCTGACTAACTGAAAAGTGTGGGATAAAAGTACATGGGATAATTCATGACCCATTAACCCAGCTAATTCTGCTTCGGAATTAGCTTTAGCGATCGCACCTGCATTAATAAAAATTTTACCCCCAGGTAATGCAAAGGCGTTAAGACTTTCCTCTGGAATTACGAAGAATTCGTATTTAAACTCGTCCCGTCCTCCTACCTTCGCCAATTTCTGTCCAATTTCATTGACGTATGCCAAAATATCTTCGTCTATAATTACACCTAGCTGTTTTTTTGCCTGCTTTGCCACCGACTCACCTATGGCTCGTTCACCTTGTAGCAGCATGATGGTAGAGTCAAGGGCAGAAAACGGCCCAAGCAGACTGCCAGTGACGGCATAACCTAAAGCACCTGTAATAATATTACCGATGACATTGCCTCTAATTTCTCTTTGTGTATGAGTTTTGTAACGGTTCAGATTTTCTTCTGCTAGTTTTGTAAACTCAGGGGCTTGGGGATTTTTCGGGTAGAGAATAGCAAATTGACGCGCCGCCAAAGAGGCTTCCATCCATTTTTTATCATCAGCTAGGGCTGTAATTCTAGTTTTAATTAATTCTGGTTGATCTGGATACAGTGAAGAAGCCCGTTCTAATATGTCTAATGCTTCTTTAGTGCGATCGTATTGTTTCAATACTTCAGCATATCGGATATGACCAGGGATAAATTCAGGATATTGCTCAACTAATAGTTGCAGAGGTACTAAAGTTTTTGTTTGCAACTTTTGTGCTATCCCCGCCTCTGATTCTCGCCAGTAGACTTTACCTCCTGGCGATAGTTGCGTGGGGTCGAGTATGGCAGCTTTACGCTGTTGATTATCTAATGTTTTACCAAAAGGCTGCTTAACTTCGCGGTAAATTTTTTCCGCCTCCGGGATTTGTCCTGCCAGATAAAGTTTATCCGCTTCTATAAATTTTAGCTGACGGGTGAGTTCTTCCGGGCTGAGTGGGGGTTCCTGTGGCGACTCTGGCTTTTTCGGTTCAGAAACTCCAGGGGCGGGTTTTGGTGCTTCTGGCGTTGATGAACGTTGCAGCGCTTCCCGTAACTTTTGGACTTTAGTTGTTTCTGAACTGGGCTTTGTCGTTTCAATAGTGGTAGAGGTAGCAGGTTCTTGTGCCAGAAGGGGTGAAGTTGCCTGCGTCAGGATTATCAAAATTGATGTAGCAGCTGAAAGTAATACCCACTTCCAAGCTGGCAGTAAAGACTTCCAGATTCGTTTCATACTTGGGCCCACGTATGCAAAAGGCTCTTTTTTAAATTTTATGAGCAATTAGCAAAATACGCATACAGTGATGTATTTTTTGTGAGGCATTATGCCCAAGTGCGAACTGTTCCGTGACCGAAAAAGACTCATAATACAGAGCAAGTAAATTTATTTATGGGGATTATTAATTTTGACTTTTGACTTTTAACTTTTGACTTCCCCAAAGGGGCTGACGTACCCCAGTACTTTTATGTTTAAACTGAGTCACCCAAATACTTGCAAATTTTGGTTAAATATGCTCTGGCAAATTATTTGGATCAATACCTTGAGATTGTAAATAGGCAATTAGCCGTTCTTTTTGTTGGCGTTCCTGTTCAATTTGCTCTACTGCCCAAAGCAACAAATTACCTGCCTCATCCCACCAGCGCAACCAGTAACCAGTTCTAGCTTCTTTTGTTCCTTGCCAAGTTCCCAGAAATAAACCCATTGAATCAATCCAATGACGACCATTTTCATCAGGTTGCTTTAATTCGTAGCGGCTGTTTTCGAGTTGGTAAAATTCTAACAAACCGCCATTTGGGTCAAAAATTACGTAAATTGGGACTTGAAGAATCTGCTCATAAAAAAACCATTTTCCTGGTGGATAGGTTCGCTTAAAAGAGTATTCTCCACCCTCAGTGTCAGATAGAAATTCCATCACAATTGCTGGAATATCCCCGTCTAAATTGGGTGTATAGCTTTTGCGTTCTCCTAAAACTTGATTTACCGATGGTACATAAACCCAGTCGGGTGCTTTAGCAACAAATTGCCCGTTTATCGTTGCACAAAGTCCAAAATTCGAGGCTATCAACATCTGCGGTTGGATGAAACCACTTATCTCTAGGCTTTCGCGCAAAGCACCAGCTAATAGTGGCTGACCTGTATTTTCCACTGGTTCATCCTCTAGCTGAAAATCTGCTGGCAATGCTTCCCAAGATATTACCAGTTCTGTTGAAGATTTAGCTTCACCGAGTTGGGTTGTCATAAACACCCCTTTTTATTGATTTGTCTTTATTTTATGGGCGATCGCAGTTATTTTACAACGTCGCTGTTTGGGATGCGATGCCTACGACGGTTAAACCAATAGGACTTACGCAAAAATTGCTAAAAAGCTTAATTTCTCGAACCGCCAAGACGCCAAGAGCGCCGAGAATTCGTAGAGTGTGCGTAAGTCCTAACCAATTCGCAATTCGCAATGACGCTCGTTCCTCGCTAACGCTGCGCTAACGCAATTCGCAATTACGTTTTGTGACGGGGATTTAGACCCCGACACAAAACGTGCTGCCTATCTTGCTGGGGACTTAAACCCCCAAAGTTCGTTAAAGCCAACGCAGAGAATTAAAAAACAAAAAACCCCGGCGAAACTAACCGAGGTAAGAGAGAGAGGTACGAATGACGATGAGATATAGCGATACCGAAATCTAAAAAATCTTAGCTAACGCTAAAACCAACCAAAACTATAGTTGTGACAATTAAAGTCGCAAAAAAAGCCTGTAAAACATATTTACGTTGTTCCCAAATTGCTGGGTACTCGGCGTAATACATCTTGGGTTCAGCTGCGTAGTTATTGAGAACGCCGTCTTCGTTAGTAGTGGTGTACATAGTTTTTTCTCTTTTTTGTTTGTTTATGTAACTAAATTTAACAATATTGTTACAAAACGTCAAGAGGACTTGACAAAAAAAGTCTAATGGCTTTAATAAAAGTTGCTTATCAGGCATAGGAGATTTAGGCAAAGCTCCTCCAGGCGCCGAAAGCGCCATATATTACGCAATTTTTTAAATCGCAAAATAAAAGGTTGGAGACACGTTAGCGTAACGATTTCGCGTCTCTACTAGTAATCGCATTTAGCGCTTATAATATTGCAATCGTTTTTGGATGAAGTAAAATCTACATTTAATTCTTCATCACCGCATCCAAAAGCACATTGGCATCAAAGCGGACTACATCAGTGCAAGGTAGCCCAGTTTCTGCTATTGTTTGAGCAATGCTTTCCTCAGCCGCAGACTGATCTAGATGGGCTGTGTTCAGCGCTATCCCCACTACAGGAACACTTGCAAAAGCACCACCAGCACTAGCAACAGTTTCATAAAGCCGAATCACCTCTGGTAAAGGTGGAATTAGTACATGAGGATGATTACGTACATGAACTTGTCCGGCGCGATGTGCTAACAGCAGTTGGGTTGGTTGCGAACCACGAATTAGGGGTAAGGTTGCCGTTGAACCAGGGTGTAGCAGTGAACCTTGTCCTTCAATGTGCAAAATGTCGTGGTTTTTGCCATAGCGCATAACTATCTGTTCCACAGCACCGGCGGCAAAGTCTACGCGCACGGCATCTAAAGGCACGCCGTCTCCTTCTAACATCACTCCAGTTTGACCGGTAGCGAGGAATTTAGAACGCCAACCTCGCTGTTTTGCAGCCCAATGTAACTCTAGACTAGTTGACATTTTACCGATCGCCATGTCGGTTCCTACTGTCAACACCCGCCGACAGGAAAGGGTACGTGCCATTCCACTAGCAACACTTATATTAGGCGGCTCTTTACGTACATCCCAAATTACTTGCCCTGGTTTGAGCAGTGCATTTAACTCTGGTATATTTGCCATTGGTGTATGTAAACCATTTACCAGCGACATTCCAGCTTCTAGAGCGCCTTTAATTTCCAACCAGTAATCATCTGGTACAGCACCACCTCCTGGAGCAATGCCTATTACTAAGACTTCTGGCTTGTATTCAAGGGCTGCGGCTACCGATGCTACTATTGGGACATCACGCTTGATATTGGTTAATTCTGGTAGGGATTTGCCAGCACACTCGCGATCAATTACGGCTACGATTGGGGCTTCACTGTAACGTAAAATTGCTAGCCCTGTTTTGCCGTGAGTCCCAATAATTCCGTCATGCAGTAAGATAGCTACTCGTTGATTAGGTGATAGACGCACTTTGTTGTACCCCCAAGCCTGGTAAATCGTTTGGCAAAACTCTCCCTTGTTTTAGCAATAATGCACCCGTAAACGGATCATCGATTAAGTTGAGGTGACTGTCTAAATCTAGATAATCAGCTAGTGGCGCCAGCTGTAATGCTGCTGTATTAGCTAGCGAACTGTCAGAATAGCAACCAAACATTACTTGCAACCGATATGCTCGCGCTGTATGTACCATTCGCATTGCTTCGGTTAGTCCCCCTGATTTCATCAGTTTGATATTAATACCATCCACGTAGTTTGCCAAATGAGGAATATCGGCGCTTGTAAAGCAACTTTCATCAACAAAGATGGGCAGGGGAGAGTGTTCTTTGAGTTTTGCTAAACTTTTTTCCTGTCCCCGTGGCAATGGCTGTTCTACATATTTTATACCTAAATTAGCTAGCCAATTGCACATTGCGATCGCATCCTCCAAGCTCCAACCTCCATTAGCATCAACGAAAAATTCTAGTAATGGTGCTTCTTCTTGCACTGCCAAGAGCATTTTTTTATCTGCATCTATGCCATCTGGACTACCTAGCTTCACCTTGAAAAGGCGGACATCAGTAAATTGTAACCAGTCTCGCGCTCTCGCCCTGGCTCCTTCAGGCGAATTAATCCCAATTGTGACAGAAGTCGGGACTATTTGATTGCGATCGAGTCCCCAAATTTGCCATAAGGGTAATCCTACGCGCTTACCCAACCAGTCGTGCATTGCTATATCCAAGGCAGCTTTTGCAGCAGAAGGAACCTGGTTTTGTGTTAAAACTTGCTCAATTTCCTGTCGCTGTAAGGGGCTGAATCCTTGCAACAGTGGCACAACTTGCTGTAGGGCGTCTTTGATTGCATCAGTTGATTGTCGATGATTACCCACACCGAATGGTGATGCTTCCCCCCAGCCTTCGATCCCATATTCTGAAATTCTCACCCAGACATTAGTTGTCTGTGCCGTTGTACCTCGACTAATAGTCAACGGAAACCTTTTGTTTACTGTAAATAAATTTATATTTATTTGCATATTTGTTATTAGTGGAATAGTACTTATAATTTGTTTGTAGAGTGTTTAGAGTTAGGTTTGCGTAGATGATATTCGAGGCAAATCTCTCAGGGGCGATCGCAGCATAAACACATCATGATGAAACTCTAGGTTTTCCTGAGAGATTGATGCTTTTTGGGCGAGATTGTTTACTCCAGAATCAAGTTACACTGCTTTTGTTCAAGTGAACATATTGCTCGTTTACCTTGTAAACGCTCTCCCTTCTGTGAAATTTGAACATTACCAGACAAAGTAACTTGTCCTCCTCCTGGCACATATCGAATCTCATCAGCATTGGCTTCAATTTGAGCTTCTGGATATACCCAAGTAGCGTTGCCAATTGCTCTTATTTCTTTTGTACTCTCATCATAGTTTTGAACATCTGATCTGAGAGTCATTTGTCCCGTTTCAATCACTTGGGCAATAGTCTGCGCGTTTGCTTTTGTATCACCCGTTGAGTAGAGAAATGTTGAAACCCATTTAGGAATCTGCCCTGAAGTCATGGTTGGAATAACGAAAACAGCAGCGATCGCAATTGAGGCACAAGCGACTAGAGAGGCGCGGCGATTTAACCGCCCAAGCAAAAAGTTCATTTGATTCACTCCTTGGTCGGTCTTTTGATTTAAACTTGATTGGTGAGCCTGTAATAGTTTAGCTTCTAGTTGAGCCTTAAATGTCGGATCTGGCTCAATACTTTAGAATAATATTAACAAAGTTTCTATATAGTGTCCTTGTAAGGATGATGTACAGAATTTTTATATATATCACCGTGATTATGGTCACGACAGAGGCCAAGTAGATAAATTCAGGGTTCGTAACGTGGATGTTCTAATTGAGTCAACAAGGAGCTTTGAAAAGGATCTTGGCAGGCTGAGTGAAGATGAAAAAGCTACAACGGTTAAAAAAATTAATGATTGCGCCAGTCTTTTTCCAACTCAAAAAGCTGACGTTTATCGTAAGTTGCGTCGTCTTCCCCTACCTTCACATATTAATGGCTATGAATCTTCGCTCTACACGCTAAGGGTTTCGCAGAAACTAAGGGTAATTTTGACAGTTGACGAAGATCCAATTTTTGGGCAAGTTATTTTTACTCTTTTTCGAGTGGTTAAACACGATGACCTCGATAAAGCATATAAAGGTGTGGCAGAGTCTTTGTATCAAGGATTACTTCACCAAAATCAAGAAACTGCCCGGATCTCGTAAGTTGGTTTATGGCACAAACCCTTACTCTGTGTGATGAATACGGCATTATTTATCAAGCTATGAAGATTTTGGCAGATGACGAGCTAAAGATTGCTTTTCTTGAAGCCTTGGCAGAACTTGAAGATAACGAGTGTCACAGAACAAGAAAATTTCCAAAAACGAGGCTGCACAAAGTAAAAGGTGTGAAGCAGGCAATTTATCGTGCTGATATCGATAAAGTCTCAGGTTGGCGTATCCACGTTCAATATATTAATGGGCAAATTCATCTCAAGGATATTATCGAAGGGCAAAGACACGATGATGTAATTGAGGTGATTAAATCTAAAAAGGCACGCTATGAATAATCCTCATTATTAAGTAACATCACACCCAAAAAAGCCTTCGCACCGTAACGCCTCAATATGGTCGGTTGAGTTGCATAAGTTGTCTGCATCTAGTGAGCTTAGTCGTTAGTTTTCGGTAGCGAGTTTGAGTATCTACGCCATCTAATTTTTTAGTTTTTTATCTTGCCCATTGTCGTAAAATATAATGATAAAAAGCCTCTTTATCTACCTTATCCATTGCAGAAATTTTTCGACCCCCAGGAACTACTTTAGTACGTCCCTGACTAAGACCAGTGGTGATAATTTCTGTTTCCCATTCGCGTAATTGATAATATTCTGGGTGTCCTAGATAAGCTGTCGCTAGCACATCCCAAAAATAATAATCTTGGGGGATAACTAGTGCATAACATTGTCCGGCTAAATCAGAGATGGGATAGTGGCGTTGTCGCCCCATTTTGTATACTAACTCCGATGTGACTGGGACATTGTTAGTCAAATCCAAAGGACACATAATAATTTCAATTTGCGTTTGCCATACCCGCGCTGCTGAAACCGCATCCCAATAAACATTCCATTCGGCAGAACCATCTTGTCCTGCTTCCAAACTTTTTTCTACATTGCCACCAACATTTAATGCACCCCCCATCCACACAATTTTGTGAATCTTGGCTTCAATATCCGGTGCTTTGTCTAACGCCACTGCTACCGTGGTCAAGGGGCCAGTTACCATCAACGTTACGGGGTCTGATGCCTCCTGCAACACCTTGATTATGAAATCTTGACCTGTTTCGGCAACCAAAGGCGTAGTGATGGTTTCGCTTTGATTGAGAATGGGGAGATGGTCAACGATAAACGAATCACGGCGATAGAGAGTAGGAAATGGATTGATACCGCGCACAGTACTTTCTGCTACCGGAATATGAGAAAATCCCATCAAATCTATAATTTTACGTGTGGCGCTAACAGCAGGTTGAATGTAGCAATCTGCTGGAGTGACGACAACACCAAGAAGTTCAATATGATCCATCGTCAACAGCAACATAGTTGCTAAATAATCATCTACGCCGCCATCGTGATCCATTAATACTAGTTGTTTTGTCATAGAAGGAGAATTAATATGGATGAGTTTATGGAAGCTGCTATTCAAGAAGCAAAACAAGGCAGACAAGAAGGGGGAATTCCGATTGGTTCGGTTCTCGTCAAAGATGGCAAAATTTTGGGCAGAGGACACAATAAACGTGTGCAAGACGCAGATCCTGTCACCCATGCGGAAATTGATTGTCTCCGTAATGCTGGGAGAGTTGGCAGCTACAGAGGTACAACACTCTATTCAACTTTAATGCCGTGCTACCTGTGCGCTGGGGCAGTGGTGCAATTTGGGATTAAAAAAGTCATCGTTGGAGAATCCAGAACTTTTCCTGGTGCTAAAGAATTTATGGTATCTCACGGTGTGGAAGTAATTGATCTTAATCTTGATGATTGCGAACAGATGATGAGTGAGTTTATTGAAACTAATCCCGAACTTTGGAATGAAGATATCGGTAATTAGAGACGCGATTAATCGTACAAGAGAGACGCGATTAATCGGCGTCTGTACAAGAGAGATGCGATTAATCGTACAAGAGAGACGCGATTAATCGCGTCTGTACAAGAGTTGCTCGTGTCTTGGTGACTTTTGATAGGAGAATTATGGTAGGAGGTAGGAGCGATCGCTATCTAAAAAGTCACCAAGCTTCTAACCCAGACAAAAAAGTTACCTCCACATGGGCACTCATCACTCCTAACCTAGCAAAAGTGTGCTGTTATTATCAATCAGCGTCAGAGTTGCATTAGTAGCCATAGCGGGGTTTTGCTGCGCCAATGCACCATAGGACTGAATGTAACGCCGCACTTCTAGCGGAAAGTGGGGGTAATCTAATACTGCATCACCATCGGCAATAGTTGCCCAGAACTCGCGCAAACTAGGAGCTAATTTTTTTGCCTGTGATAATGGTAAGTTTAATGGAGAGTGAGTTAGTAGCTTGATGAGGAAGGGGAAAGAGCGATCGCCCATCCACTGCCGCGATGACTGTTGCAAGTCGGGGAACTCAGGCACTGACTCAACCCGATGAGATAAAATTTGCAACGATTCTTTACCTTGGTCATCCCGATGAAACTCTAGCACCCGATAAGGGTGAGGATAACTCACTAAAGAACCAGTGGTAATATCATACACTCCATCTGAGTAAGCAATATCCTGAACGTGCAAATGCCCCGTAAATACTAGTTTGACTCCGTAGCACCTTAGCAACTGCAACAGTTCTGCTGAATTGGACAACATGTATCGATTTGCCAGTGGATGGTTTGATTGATTAGGCAAATGCTCGACCACATTATGATGCACCATCACCAGAACTAATTCATCAACAGATGCCGCCAGCACCTCTTCTAACCACCGTAGCTGTTTGGCATCCAAACACCCCACCTGCTCACCTTGGTCATTAAAGGAGTTAGAATTCAGCCCAATCAGCTTAACTCCAGGCAATAACTGACGAACGTAGTAAATCTGTTGTGGATCTTCATAGCCATACTTTGTGTAATAGTAGGGAAAATCCGCAAAAGCAATTGATTGCTGATCAGCCCACAGCACAGGAACGTCATGATTGCCAGGAACAACATAGACAGGAAAAGGTAGCTGGGCTAAACACTGTTGCAACCAGGCGTGGTTCTCTGGTTCGCCATGCTGGGTTAAGTCTCCTGGTAACAATAAGAAATCTAAATCGAGTTGTGTTAAATGTTCTAGTACACTTTGAAACGCCGAGATACTGACTTCTACTAGGTGAAATCGGTTAGGATGATCCCAGATTGTGTGAGGAAGTGCCAGGTGTAAGTCACTGACTACTGCAAAGCGAAAATTGAGAGCCATTGATTTATGAAAATGTTAAAAGCAGAGGTTAAAACAAGCCTTTTCCCAAAAGTATAACGCTTGCTTTGTTTCGCTGCTCAGGAGTCCATTTACTTAATATTTGTATACATTGAGCATAGATTAAACGCTATGCTGACAATTAATTTCAAGGCTGAATATAACTATTAATCTGAAAAAATTATTAGAGATTTGATTGCTAAACTCAGAAAGTCAAACGCTCAGTGATTTAAATTCTCTAGTCGATATTTCTAAAACGCGCTTCAACCAAATTTATGTTTGTTGAGCAGCAGATAGCTTTTTCGTACTATCTGACCAGATTGTATGCTACTTAAAAAGCCAGCAAGTCAACTAACTCTGCTACTCATCTTTTCGGTAAAATAACTTAGCAGATCAGCAAGGAACAGGTTCAGGATCATGGCTCAAGCTAGTATTGGGATTATTGGTGGTAGTGGTCTGTATAAAATGGACGCGCTCAAAGATATAGAAGAGGTACATATCCAAACCCCCTTCGGTTCACCATCAGATGCTTTGATTCTGGGGACTTTAGATGGTACACGGGTAGCTTTTCTGGCGCGTCATGGTCGTAATCACGCGCTGTTACCCTCTGAGTTACCGTTTCGCGCTAATATCTATGCGATGAAGCAATTGGGTGTGAAGTATTTAATTTCAGCTAGTGCTGTGGGTTCTTTGAAAGAAGAAGCAAAACCACTGGATATGGTAGTTCCAGATCAGTTTATTGACAGAACGAAAAATCGAATTTCAACGTTTTTTGGTGAGGGAATTGTTGCTCACATTGCTTTTGGCGATCCGATTTGTAAGAATTTGGCTAGTGTGTTGGCAGATGCGATCGCATCTCTTAATTTACCAGAAGTTACTCTCCATCGCGGTGGCACTTATGTGTGCATGGAAGGGCCAGCTTTTTCCACCAAAGCGGAATCAAATCTTTACCGCAGTTGGGGTGCAACAATCATTGGGATGACGAATTTACCAGAGGCGAAGTTGGCTAGGGAAGCCGAAATTGCATACTCAACCTTAGCGTTGGTGACAGATTATGATTGTTGGCATCCAGATCACGACAGTGTGACGGTAGAATTGGTGATTGGCAATTTGCTGCGAAATGCTGTGAATGCTCAAAAAGTAATTCAAGAAACCGTGCGACGCTTGAGTGAAAATCCGCCGCCGAGTGAGGCGCATTCGGCGTTGCAGTATGCGATTTTGACTCAGTTAGATAAAGCACCAGCAGCGACGAAGGAAAAGTTAGGGTTATTGTTGCAGAAGTATTTGTAGTATAAGAATTCAGAATTTATTAAGGCTTGGAAACCCCAATTTCATAATTTGAAGAAATTAAGCAGCCTTACCACCCTTAATTTTCCAGCAATTATGACTGCTGATTTCTATAGAGACGCGATTAATCGCGTCTCTTGAATTCTTACAAAATAACTAATGGCAAATGACAGACAAGACCTCGCTGATATAATACCCATCTATGTTTGATAACGTCTGTCGCTTTTTAGCAGAGTCCTTTTCAGCCGATTTCGCCACCTGGTTACTTGGCGAATCTATTGCACTTACCCAACTCAGTCCATCAGAATTATCCCTCGAACCGATTCGAGCAGATGCGTTAATTCTGTTACAGTCAGATGAAATTGTTCTGCATATAGAATTTCAAACCGAAGCAAAAGCCGAAATTCCGTTTCGGATGACTGATTATCGATTAAGGGTGTATCGCAGATTTCCCCATAAGCGGATGCATCAAGTTGTTATTTATCTGCAACCCACCACATCTGAATTAGTCCAACAAACAGCTTTTGTTTTAGAAAATACCCGTCATGAATTTGGAGTCATTCGTCTTTGGGAACAACCAAGCGAGATATTTTTAAATACTCCTGGTTTGTTACCATTTGCAACCCTCAGTCAAACTGAGGATAAAACGCGAACATTGCAACAGGTTGCTGAAGCTATTGAGCAAATAAATGATATCCGAACACAAAGTAATATTGCTGCGTCAACGGCAGTCTTATCTGGGTTAGTATTAAACAAGGAACTGATCAAAAGGTTATTACGGAGTGATGCTATGCGCGAGTCTGTAATTTATCAGGATATCCAGCAGGAAAAAGCTTTATCGATTATTATCCGACAACTTCGCCGTAAGGTCGGAACTGTTCCACCTGCACAGCTATTGAAAATTCAAGCTTTAGACTCAACACATTTGGATGATTTAGCAGAGGCTTTACTTGATTTTTCGAGTTTAACCGATTTAGAAGCTTGGTTAGCACAAAATCAAGGTTAATATACAGAATTGAGGAATTTTCCGAGTCAGAATAGTTTCTTAAATTAGAGCAAAAGCGATCGCTACGACGGGCGTAGCTGTGGCACTATTCAGTTAAAGCTTATAGGACTTACGCAAAAATTGCTAAAAAGCTTAATTTCTCGAACCGCCAAGACGCCAAGAGCGCCGAGAATTCGTAGAGTGTGCGTAAGTCCTAGCTTAATTTCTCAATCCCTTAAAAAAGGGGGAACTATACTAATACTGTTAATTATTGTAGAGACGTTGCAATGCAACGTCTCTACAATTCGTGTAACCGGGTATGCCACCCATGCAAAATCGGCATAGTAAACAATCCCCACGCCAAACCCGTAATCAACCCAAAAGGCGTAACCAGATAGTTATTAAAACTCCACAAACCAAAAATCTGTGCTGCCAATTCCAAAGGATAAGCCATCATCAGCACACTAGCTAAAGCTACACCACTCCAGCCATACTGTTTCAACCAGTAAAAACCTTTACCATCTGTTACTCCATACAACAGACGAGTGATCAGCAAACCCGTCACAGTACCGTAGCAGCGCATACACACAGCCATAATAAACGGTGGTGCCAAATCTAACCCCATATTTGGTTGCGGACATACATGATTACCCATGAAATAAATGATGTCCGCAATCCCAAGAAGCAAAGACACTCCAGACGCAGCCAAAAAGGGAGCGATAGGCGGGCCAAAAACCATCCCTACTAACAAGAAATCAGCAATCAAACTAACCCAATTAACCTGCAATTCACTGAAAGCTACTCTTGTCATCTTCCTTTCTTCACGCCCTTTGCGTCTTTGCGGTACCCTGCGGGAAGCCGTTTCACGTCTACGTTCTCTTAACCTACCTTATTAACATAAGGACTTGTCAACTTATCCAACTGCTGAATCAACAGACTTAAGAATAATCCCACATCTGTCACCACACCCACCGATTCTACAGAACCGCGATCGCTTAACTTAGTTACCACAGCTGGATTAATATCTACACACACCATTTTCACCCCGGCTGGAGTCATATTTCCCACACCAATGGAGTGCAGCATTGATGACAGCATCAAAATCATCTCCGCACCTTCTAGGTGTTTAGCATATTGTTCCTGTGCTTGAATCAAATCCATTACGGTATCAGGCAAAGGCCCGTCATCCCGAATCGATCCTGCAAGCACAAAAGGCACATTATTGTGGACACACTCATACATCACGCCACTTTTAATTGCCCCCGCCTCTACAGCTTTGGGAATGCTGCCATAACGGCGGATACTATTAATTACCTTCAGGTGATGGCGATGTCCACCATGTACGGCGACACCCCGCTTCATGTCTACACCCAAGGAAGTGCCCATGATATTTTGCTCAATGTCGTGAACTGCGATCGCATTACCACCTAGCAACGCTTGCACGTATCCTTCCCGAATCAGTTGCGCCAAGTGTTCGCCGCCACCAGTGTGAATCACTACCGGGCCAGCCGTGACAACTACCTTACCACCAGCATCACGGATTTTCCGCAATTCCCAAGCCACTTGCTCTACAACCAATTCCACGCGCCGTTCGCTAGAAACCCCAGCCGACATAAAGCTGAATTCTTGGGTGCTGCGGAGTTCCCGCGATTCAGTTTTGCGGATGGTGCGGATACCTAGCACATCTACAATTACTCGTTCGCCAACTTTTAAATCGCGTAATATTTTACACCGAGCAACTAAGCCATTGGCAGTTTGGGTAATTGCGATCGCGCCATCCATCCGTTGATTTTCCACCTTCACCCATTGGCCATTAATTCTGACTTCAGTGGGATAAATTGTACTAACGTAGAAATCATCAGGTGCAACGCCGTCTTGAATTACCGGCTCCAGTTTTGCGTCTCGCTCATCATGCGGTAAATCTACAGCACCCAAATCAATCAACCGGGAGATGATTTCTTCCATCACCTCATGGGATGGCGCTGATACCCTAACTTCTGCGGCTGATGTACTTTGGCGCTGTTCTCCCAAGTTAAAATTCAGGACTTGGAAGCTTCCCCCAGCATCTATAATCAAATCCAAAGCGCGGTTAATTAAGCCTGCATCCAGCAAGTGTCCCTCCATGCGAATGACACGGCTTTCTACCGAGACATTGGCATGAATTTCATCTCTAACTGGTTCTGTTACCCGCAAAGTTAAGCATTTAGCTGCACCACCAGCTTTGAGAAATTCGGTAAGCGGTGTTTCCAACACTTGAAAACCTACATCTGCAAGGCGAGTTTTTAAAGCCTCACTCGCCTTGTTCATGATGACGATGCTATCTACATTCACCGCATTACAAGCGAAGTTGACTGCATCAGCCTCTTCAAGCGCAATTCGCTTTTCGGGTGCGACTCGCATTTCGATTAAGCGGTTGGAGTAAGAATCAAAAGCGCCTGGATAATATAGCAAATAGCCATTTGCTAGGGGACAAAAGCAAGTATCTAAGTGATAGAAACGTTCGTCTATGAGTCGCAGGGACAGCACCTCAATATCTAGCCATTTAGCTAAATAAGGGTGAGAATCTAATTCCGAGCGGAAACCGTATCCCGCCCATAACCAGCGTCCTTCTCGATCCAGCAGTGCGTCCCCTGCTCCCTCAAAAGGCAAATCTTTGGGAAGTTCATTGACTGTATAACCATTTGCCTCAAACCATTGTTTGAAGAAAGGCTCCTCTCCCTGACGTTCTTTGTGCAAAAAGCGACTGAGGACAACATTATTCCCCAATACTAAGCCAGCGTTGGCGGTAAAAACCAAATCTGGCCAACCTTTTTCAGGTGGTACTAAGTCTACAATGGCGTGTTGTTTGAGGATCTGGTTTAGTCCCTGCCACTGTTCCACGGCGCGATCGCGCGATGACTTGTGAATATTCCCTTCCATCCAAGGATTAATCACATAGTCCACATCGTAGTGGTCAGGAGGGCACATCAAAAAGCGAATACGGGAAGTCATAAAAATCTTACAAGCGTTTTATATACTAGCTTATTTGGGATACAGATTTTCGATCTACTGAAATTCACTACAATCTGCTACTAGAGCTTCTATCTTTTGATAGTTGAAGGTTTTACAAAGGGTTCACTATTAATTCTATTACTGGTAGATAGTAATTGGTCATTAGTCATTAGTCATTAGTCATTGGTCATTGGTCATTAGTCATTGGTCATTAATATTCTTCCCCTGCCTCCCCTGCCCTTTAAATATCACTCGTAGGTTAAAAATTAATATCAATCAGCCTAATAAGTGGCACAATTAGAGCCAAAATATACTTTAACTTAGATGAAAAATTAAGTATATACTTATACTGCTGCCGCTTATGTCATCGCCCCTTGAGCGCCCACTAAAACTTGAAATCAGACTGCCATCCTCCCATCCTCATTTATTAGAAGGACTAGATATCTGGCTGCGTTTGGGTTTGATATCCGATGCCCAAGTTAAGCAGCTATGCCGAGAATTCTTGGTGTGTACGGTGGTGTTGCAACCCCAAGCTGAAGCTAAAACAAAGGTAGCGTTTGTAACTTCCAACCCCGTGCAGCAACTGCCCGTAGCAGCTTCACAATCTAGTAGCCGTAAACAACCGCAGCAAAAACCAGCCAAACCCAACTTTATCAGCACAATGTTGCAGTCCTTGGGGGCAGAACTGAGTGTGCGTTGGCTACTTTTTCTAGGGGTATTCTTGGTAGTAGTGTCCTCTGGGGTACTGGCTGCGAGTCAATGGGAGAGGTTTCCGGCTTCTGGACAGTATGGAGTTTTATTTGCTTATACTTTGACTTTCTGGGGATTAAGCTTTTGGGCAACTAGGCAAAGCAACCTTAGATTAACGGCTCAGACATTGCTAATTGTCACCATGCTGTTAGTGCCAGTGAACTTTTGGGCAATGGATAGCTTTCGATTGTGGCAAAATCCTTTAGATTGGATTGTAGTTGCGATCGCCTGTCCTATCCTCACTGCTATAACTGTTTTACTCTCCCAAAATCGCAGTATTTTTCCCAATTTACTTATCGGCAAATTACCTCTAATAAATATTCTGGGGCTAAGTTATTTGCATTGGGGTTGGCAATTACCAGGATTTCCCTTGATTGCCGTTTATGTGGCAATGATCGGCACAACTATTATTACCGTTTATCACAATTACCAACAGCCTAGTCCTATCAGTGAAGAAGATCGGCCTGATCGCCGCCGAGCAAGTATTAGTTTACCTGCCACTGTAATTATTTATGCTTTGATAGTGCTGCTAGTGCGGGCAATTTTCGTTGTCCGGGTAGATGTGACGCAGTTGGGGTTAGCTATTGGTATTTGTGGCTGGCTCGTAACTTGGCTAGCAGAGAAGGGGAAGGCAGGGGGCAGGGGGCAGGGAGAAACAATTCAAAATGACGCTCGCGGACTCGCTAACGCTGCGCTAACAAAATTCAAAATTCAAAATGACTCTCCTTCATCTCCTCCATTCCCTTCATCCTTGTTACTCTGGGAAAGACTGGGCGGCACTCTACTCTTCTTGGGTTGGCTGGTTTCGGTAGTAAATTATCCGATGTCAGCAATAGCTGTAAGTGGTTTGGGTCTGTGGTTTGTGGGAAATCGCTTGCAGCAGTACAGTTTAAAATTAGACTTTGCAGCAGTTTTCGTCATTGGGTTACAGACGATTTGGCTAGGTTGGCGATTAGTACCTGATAGCTTACAGAAATTAGCGATCGCAATCGGTACTCAACTTACTAATTCTCAAAATGAACCTTGGGCGTTGCTGAGTGTAGCTTTATTTCCATACGTAATTTTGATGGTGGCGCTCACAGATAACCTGCATCGCAACGAAAAGCGAGAATTGGCTAAATTTGGTGAACTGCTTACCCTTTTATTTGGAGCTTTTTTAACAACGATCGCTATAGTAAACCCGGCATTGCGATCGCTAAATTTGCTATTTTCTACCATCACTCTGGCATTCGTCACTCAACGCCGCTCCCCCGCATCCCTTCCCCTGATATATCTAACTCACATCATAGGAGTGCTGACTTTTTGCTTTACCATTAATTGGTTATTACCAACCCTGAATCATCAAGTCTGGGCAAGTATTTTATTAGCTCTGATGGTTGCAGAATGGGTATTTAGTTTAAGCGAAGGATTATGGCGACATACTGCCTGGGACATCGGTTTAGGACTAGCCGCCGCTAGTTTTTTCCTATTGTGGATGAATGCAGAACCATCTTGGTATGGCATAGCTGATGGACAAGCTCATTGGGGAGTCTTATGGCTAGTTACGCCTATAACTCTCACAGGTATTGCCAATGCCACAATTATAGAGCGTCGCCTGACTAGCCGTTATTTGAGTGTATTGGCTGTGGGAGTTGCCCAGTTACTGACTTTACAGCTACCAGAAACCAGATTAATCGGTTTAGCCGTAGGTACGGGATTGATGTTTGTAAATACGCGCTATTTGCGAAACCAAATATCTGCGGTAATTACAGAAGGATTTCTTCTGAGTTTCATTGTGGCACTTTTATGGGTAGGCATACCTGGCTTACCTCGCCTCGCACTATCAGGTTGGTTTGTCGTCGGAGCGATCGCAATCCTAATTCTATGGTTAACGCGGACAGTTTTGAACCAACGCGGTAACGAATTACCAGTTATATATGCAGCTGCAAATGATAAATGGGCGATCGCCTTGTGTGGTTTTGAGTTATTCAGTTTAACGTTACAATCAATACTAATTTACTCAGGGTTTATTACTTCTGGATTTTTGTACTTAGCTGCCACTGCAATCACCTTGACAGCTATTGTTTATCGCAGTTGGCGAGAACCGACAAATTGGGCATTTTATGGCATCGGTTGGTCTTTGGAATTGTTGACTGCCCAAGGGCTGGGATTTGGGGAACGATCAATAGTTAAGATTGCAATTGCAAATATTGCTTTAGGTTTAACTGCTCAACTTGTCGGCGAGTGGTGGCGGCGACGACATCAATTAGAAAGGCTTCCTAGCAGTTTTCATATTTTGCCATTAATTTATGCTGCATTCAGTGTATTGCTGCGTGTGAACACTTTCACCGAATGGACTGGTTTGTATTCCTTGGGTGTAGCTCTAATTATCATTGGCGTAGGGCGACGCCGCGAAGACTTTAAACCCCTGTTGTACTTAGGAATTATTGGCGTATCAATTTCTGCCTATGAACTTTTGTTCTATCAAATGTTACAAGCTTCAGGAGGAGCATTAGGCGATGGATTGATTGCCATGTCTACCCTTGGCGCAAGTATTATGTATGCTTACCGCATCCTATCGCCTTGGTTGGTAAGCTACTTACGGCTGACTCCTCAAGAACTGAAAGGAATTGCCCATATTCACTGGGCTTGGAGTAGCTGTTTATTAATGGCTGCCATTCCTCTTCCCATTGCAGTTAACCGTTTAGTGGGATTGGGAACGGGGGTATTTTTGATTCGTTATGCCATCTTTCAAGGACGAAATTCGCGCACTTCCCCCAGCATTTTTGGAGGAATCACAATAGCCGAAATGTGGGTTTACCTTGGCTTATTAGAGGTAGCCGGGATGAGGGTTTATTGGCGCGAGACAGCAGTGGGACGATTTTGGGCTGGGCCATTAGTTCCGTGGAACGGTGCGATCGCCTGTGTGGTAGCCTATTTTCTGTACATATTACCTTGGGAAAATTGGGGTTGGTCTAAAAGACCTTGGCAGCAAGCCGCCTATATCATACCACTGATAATTTTATGGGAAACTAGACTGCAAACTTACCCAATTACCTTGCTACTCGCAGCTGGATTTTACATCTTCCTTGCAAAGGTGGGTGAAAACATCCGTTTCACTTATGTTAGTGTGGCGTTGATTGATTGGGCACTTTACCGTTGGTTTGATTCCTTACGCTTGACTGATGCTTTATGGTATGTAACACCCATTGGGTTATCACTGCTTTACATTGCTCAAGTAGATACTCAACTGAAGCTACCAGAGAATAAAAGCGCTCGTCATATTCTGAGATTGCTAGGTAGTGGTTTAATTTGTGGGTGGGCAATTTTCTTTAATCAAAATGCAGCCTGGATACCTGGAATTTTCAGCCTCATCGCCATTTTTGCCGGATTAGCTTTGCGAGTTAGGGCTTTTCTCTACATTGGTACAGCCACTTTTTTAATTACTACAATCTATCAATCAGTCATTTTTAGTTTGCAGTACTCCTTTTTAAAATGGGTTGTTGGCTTGCTAGTTGGCATTCTCCTGATTTACATTGCCGCTAACTTTGAAACCCGTCGCGCTCAAATAACTTCCTTAATTCGTAGCGCCATTGATGAATTTCAATCATGGGAATAAGGATAGCAACGCAAGGCAAAAGTCAGCAGATTTTTTCTAGCGATCAAACTGTGTTAAAAGGTAAGGGAAAATTCCATCCTTTCCCCTTTACCCCACTTCTGCAATCCGAACCCTATTGCAACAAAGCTCATGCCCTGCGGAATATATGCTGTAATCAATCACCAGCATTTCCTATTGCATTAATCGCAGCTTCTAAGGCGATCGCTACATGAGTCCAATGAGTTCCCCCCTGGCAATAAACCACATAGGGTTCACGTAAAGGCCCATCTGCCGATAATTCTAAGGTACTCCCTTCAATAAATGTCCCACCAGCCATGACTACCTTGCTCTCATACCCCGGCATTTCATCTGGAACAGGGTCAAGATAGGAACCGATGGGAGAATGCTGTTGTATCGCCTTACAGAAGGCAATTAGCTTTTCGGCAGAACCGAGTTTGATTGCCTGAATTACATCTCCACGGGGAGCCAAGGGTGCGGGATTCACTGGATAACCAAGTTTGTCAAACACATAACCAGTTAAGTATGTCCCTTTCATCGCCTCTCCTACCATTTGCGGAGCCAGAAATAAGCCTTGGAACAGCAGACGATTTTGGTCAAAAGTAGCGCCGCCATAACTCCCAATACCGGGAGCCGTGAGGCGACAGGCCGATGCTTCCACTAAGTCGGCGCGACCAGCAACATAACCGCCAGCGCTGACAATGGTACCACCAGGATTTTTAATCAATGACCCCGCCATTAAATCAGCACCTACGGCTGTAGGTTCCCTGGTTTCAATAAATTCGCCGTAGCAGTTATCCACAAAGCAAACGGTGTTCGGATTTTGCTGTTTGACTAAGTGGAGGATTTTTTCAATATCAGCAATTGATAAACTAGGACGCCAAGAATAGCCACAAGAACGCTGAATTAGCACTAAACGAGTATTTTCAGCCACACTAGTAGTTAAAGCTTGCCAATCTATAGTTCCCTCTGGGGTTAGCTCCAATTGTCGGTAATTTATGCCAAACTCAAGAAGGGAACCTTGACCTTGACCCCGTAAACCAATGACTTCTTCAAGCGTATCGTAGGGAGAACCGACCACTGCTAACATTTCATCTCCAGGACGGAGAACACCAAACAAAGCACAAGCGATCGCATGAGTTCCTGAAACGAACTGCACCCGCACGGCCGCAGCTTCAGCGCCCATAACTTCGGCAAAAACTTTATCTAAAGTTTCTCGTCCTAAATCATCGTGACCATAGCCACTTACACCAGCGAAGTGGTGTGCGCCTACACGGTGATTACGAAAAGCATCCAGCACTCGTTTTAGATTATGCTTGACCTGAGCGTCAATTCCAGAAAAAATTTCTAATAGTGCCTGTTCTGCTTGCCGCAGCTGTTCTAAGCTGTTCATCAGTTCCTCGTTCAAAAAAAATTAAATTATAGATATGCGGATTTTTAGATCGCGCAGACTAGGCTGGAAAATTCTTTCTTCAGGTTACTGCATGACAATTGCTACCTCAACTAAACCTCAAATTAACTGGGTTAATACCCTGTTCTTCATTGCACTGCACATCGGCGCTTTATTTGCCTTTGTTCCTGGTAACTTTAGCTGGACGGCAGTTGGTGTGGGTTTCTTGCTGTATTGGGTGACTGGCGGCTTAGGCGTTACTCTAGGATTTCATCGCCTTGTCACCCACCGCAGTTTTCAAACTCCCAAGTGGCTAGAGTATCTTTTGGTTTTCTTTGGAACACTCTCGTGTCAAGGAGGCCCTATTGAGTGGGTCGGGACACATCGCATTCATCATCTAAACTCTGATACTGACGCTGATCCCCATGACTCTAATAAAGGCTTCTGGTGGAGCCACATGGATTGGCTGATTCATTATTGTCCCGCTCACGCTGATGTTCCTCGTTTCACCAAAGACATTGCCGAAGACCCAGTTTATCAGTTTTTAGAAAAATATTTCATTTTGATCCAGGTTGCTCTAGGCGTATTGCTTTTACTTCTGGGTGGCTGGCCCTTTGTTATTTGGGGAATTTTTGTTCGCATTGTCTGGGTTTATCACTGCACCTGGTTGGTGAACAGCGCTACTCATAAGTTTGGCTATCGGAGCTATGATTCTGGTGATAGATCGACTAATTGCTGGTGGGTAGCCGTACTAGTTTTCGGTGAAGGCTGGCATAACAACCATCATGCTTTTCAATACTCAGCTCGTCATGGGCTGGAATGGTGGGAAATCGATTTAACCTGGATGACTGTTCAATTGCTGCAAGCAGTTGGTTTGGCTACTAATGTGAAGTTGGCCCCAATAAAAACTAGTTAGGAGTAGAGACGCGATTAATCGCGTCTGTACAAAAGTTATGATGCGTAACGTTTTTAACTCATAACTCATCACTTTTAACTCCTTCCTTTTCAAAAAGCTATTTACTGGTGCGCTTGTGTCCGTTAGATTGCTATAATCCGAAGCGCTAATATTAAGAATTTTTGCGGCAAGTTACTTTTTTGGTGACTTGGTGGAGGAGTTTGTTGTTTCTCAGGTGTCCATGACTACATCAATAATTAATAGCCAGAAACTAAGTGACGAGCCTAGTAATTCCGACTTTCGGCTCAAAGATATTGTTAAAACCCTGCCACGGGAATGTTTTCAGCAGAACCGTCGCAAAGCTTGGACACAAGTACTGCTCAGTGTCTTGGCGGTTGGCTTGGGCTATTACAGCCTGATCGTTACTCCTTGGTTTCTCTTGCCCCTAGCTTGGGTTTTTACGGGCACTGCTTTAACAGGTTTTTTTGTAATTGGGCATGATTGTGGTCACAGGTCTTTTGCCAAACGTCGTTGGGTGAATGATTTGGTGGGGCATTTCTTCATGATGCCGTTGATTTACCCCTTTCACAGTTGGCGCATTAAGCATAATTATCACCATACTCATACCAACAAGCTGGATGAGGATAATGCTTGGCATCCAATTAGACCAGAAGTGTTTGAAGATTGGGATAAAATCCGGCAGTCTGCTTTTGAGTTGTTCATGCGTAAACGCCTCTGGTGGGTAGGTTCCATTGGACATTGGGCTGTGGTGCATTTTGATTGGCGGAACTTCAAAACGAAAGACCAATCGAGTATCAAGCTTTCTGTGGCTGTAGTAGTTGTGTTTGCGGCGATCGCTTTCCCACTTCTCATCGCCACAACTGGTATCTGGGGATTTGTCAAGTTTTGGCTAGTGCCCTGGATGATTTACCATTTTTGGATGAGTACTTTTACTATTGTTCACCACACTGCCGCAGATGTTCCTTTTGCGACAGCGAACAAGTGGAACGAAGCTTTAGCACAGCTAGCTGGCACTATTCATTGCGATTATCCGCGCTGGGTAGAAATCCTATGCCACGATATCAATGTTCATGTCCCTCATCATATTTCCACTGCGATTCCTTCTTATAATTTGCGGCTAGCTTACAGCAGCATCAAAGAAAATTGGGAGCCTTATCTGCATGATGAGTGTCAGTTTTCTTGGCCTTTAATGAAGCAGATTACAGACCAATGTCAACTATACACAACTGATGTTGGTTATAAGACTTTCAAGGAATATTATACAGGGCGATAAATAGCGCTGTGATTACACTCACGCTCTTGAACCAACGAGAGCGTTTATCATGCTGTGTTTAAATAGAATCTGGCAATTTTTTATTAACTAAAATTGTTAGGCAAATTGCCAGAAATTATCCTCTTATATGTTAGCGATCGCTAGTTTCGTGGGCATCCTAGAGGTGAGATAATTTTGTCTCAAATAAAGTTCCGATTTACATCCAACAAAAAAATCCAGTGCCATCAAATATCATCAGTTTCAACAATCCTCTTAGCGGTGAAACGTCTGAGGATACGACTAAATTACCTTTCACTCTTCAAGATTTAAAAGCTTCAATTCCTGCTGAATGCTTTCAGCCCAATGTGACAAAATCACTTTTTTACTTCTTTCGTGACATCCTGATTATCGGTCTGCTTTATGCAGTTGCTCATTACCTAGATTCTTGGCTTTTCTTCCCAATTTTCTGGTTAATGCAAGGAACAATGTTTTGGGCTTTGTTTGTAGTCGGACATGACTGCGGACACCAATCTTTTTCTAAGCATAAATGGCTCAATGATTTGATTGGACATCTTTCTCACACACCAATACTTGTTCCTTATCATGGTTGGCGGATTAGTCACAGAACTCATCACAAAAATACTGGCAACATCGATAATGATGAAAGCTGGTATCCTGTAAGCGAATCACAATATAAGGACATGCCTTTAGCCCAAAAGATAGGCAGATATTATGTTTTTCTCTTGGCTTATCCTGTGTATTTGTTTAAGCGTTCTCCTAATAAAGAAGGCTCCCACTTTTTGCCTAGCAGTTCGCTTTTCAAACCATCGGAAAAATGGGATGTCCTAACTAGCACTATACTTTTGATTGGCATGGTAGGTTTGCTAGGTTTCCTCACCTACCAATGGGGTTGGATGTGGTTGCTAAAATATTACGCTGTGCCTTACCTTGTGTTTATAGTTTGGCTAGATTTGGTGACGTTCTTGCACCACACCGAGCCAGAGCTTCCTTGGTATCGTGGAGAAGATTGGACTTTTTTAAAAGGCGCAATTTCTAGTATTGATCGTGATTATGGTTTGGTTAATCATATCCATCACGATATCGGTACTCATGTTGCTCACCATATATTCCTTAACATCCCTCACTACAATTTGCTCAAAGCAACTGAGGCAATAAAACCAGTGATGGGTGAATATTTCCACAAATCGGAAGAACCAATTTGGAAGTCAGTATGGAATTCATGCATCAACTGCCATTTTGTCCCTGATACTGGTAGTAAGGTTTACTACACATCCAACAATAAGCTAACTAAAGATTAAGACTCAGATTCCCGGCTTCTTTAAAGAAGCCGGGAATCTTGTATTTTCGTCAATGCTTTCTGACTTAACCATTTAGTACTGCCTAATTTAGATATTTTAGAAAAGTTGTATTAAAGATTACTTAAAGACTTTACTAAAACTTACCTTTTAAGGGGCGTTGGCGTAGCCCGCCGCAGGGATCGCATATTACATTATTAGTGATTCTAACTCTGGGAGTATTTGAGTATCCTTAGCCTGCGGTAAATTTCAACTTCCTAGCTGTAAAATAAAATATAGATAAATGACGTTCGCTGATTCTAGGGCGATCGGAACCTTTGCGCTAGACGCTCTTTCTTGCTTATGCAGAGACACCAGTTAAGTTTATCTAAATGTAGTGACTTAAGACCATTACCTGCTAGGGTTATAAATCAGTACAGACTAGACTATATATAGTATAGACAATTTACCCAAAAGTCTTTCTAACTTTAAAATCAGAGGTATCAATGATTATAACTAATTTTAGCAAACAAAGAAATGAATTTAAGGAACCTAAAGTACTCAAAGCTAAACCACATTGGCAAGGACAAAATTTGAGCGATACTCCCATCAAAAGTAAAGACCCTAAGACAGAAGATACAGCACCCGATAGTTCGATTTTAAATAACTTGAATCGTGGTCGAGTTGCTATTTTTATTGATGGCTTAAGTCTGTTTCATACAGCTTTACAACTCGGTATAGAAATTGACTACGTTAAATTGCTTTGTCATTTAACTAACGGTTCAAGACTATTACGTGCTTTCTTCTATACTGGGGTTGATATCAGTAATGAAAAGCAACAAGGTTTTTTATTGTGGATGCGTCGTAATGGCTATCGTGTAGTAGCTAAAGATATCGCGCAACCAGCAGAAAATTTCAAAAAATCAAATTTGAACGTAGAAATTGCTGTAGACATGATAACCTTAGCTCCTTATTATGATACTGCGGTTTTAGTCAGTGGCGATGGGGATCTAGCTTATGCTGTGAACGCCGTCAGCAGAATGGGGGTTCGCGTAGAAGTGGTGAGTCTACAAAATACCACTAGTGAAAGCTTGATTGATGTTGCTGATTGCTTCATTGACCTTGATAGTATTAAGACACACATTCAAAAAGATTCTAATGTTGGCTATAGTTATCGCACGCCTTCAAATTCAAACCTTTAAAACTGTATTTCAAATCTATCGAAATTTATACTGAGTTATTGCAAGCCTGTAGAACTTTTATCAGGTTGAGTGGGGTTTGAATCCCCATTCATACTGGTTAGATTCCTTAGTACAGCTTGGTAAAAATCCATCTACAATCTCCAAACACATGAGGAGGTTAAGCCGTTTGTTTAAGACTCTTATTAAAGGTAGGTAAACTTCCGTCACAGTATACTAGTAGTCTGTCCCAAAAGTTTTGAGAGGTTAGTGGTGTTCAGATCCCCGACTTCTTGAAGCTAGCAGCCCCGCAAAATTAATGGGACAGACCATTAGTTGCCAGTTCTATTTGCGTATTTTGCTTGGTCTTAATTGAAATGGATATTTTAATAGTTGAAGATGAACCAGAAATTGCTCATTTAATTGAACTCTCTTTAGAAAAAGAAGGATTTTTTTGTCGCACTAGCCGCGATGGAATGAATGCTTTGCGGATGTTTCAAGAGCAACCACCTGATTTAATCATTCTAGATTTAATGATTCCTGGTTTGGATGGGTTGGAAGTTTGTGCTAGAATTCGCCAGAAACCAGGTGCCAAAGATCCTTACATTTTGATGCTCACGGCTAAGGGTGAGGAAATTGATCGCGTCATTGGTCTATCTACTGGTGCTGACGATTACATGGTCAAACCTTTTAGCCCCAGAGAGTTAGTCGCTAGGGTGCGGGCACTATTGCGGCGTAGCCTCCGCCAAGGGGGACAGCATCAAGTCAATCGTACCCAACACTTTATTGTCGATGTAGACCAGCGCACTGCTAGTCGTCAGATGGATTCTCAAGAAGTTGAAGTTTTGGACTTAACTACTCTAGAATTTAACTTGCTAACTACCTTTGTCAGCAATCCTGGTCGAGTTTGGAACCGCACTCAACTAATTGATAAACTATGGGGAGATAACTTTTTTGGCGATGAACGAGTGGTGGATACTCATGTAGCTCGGTTGCGAAAAAAGATTGAGCCTGATTCGGCAAATCCTACTTTTATTAAAACTGTTGTTGGGGTGGGCTATAAATTTGAAGATCCTCTGGTAGGGTAAATCTTATGAAAATGGGGCTGAGAACGCGCCTATTTCTCTCCCACTTAGTTGTAATGCTCGTGGGGGTAGCTAGTTTGGTGAGCATCAGCAAAATTTCTTCCCCTCGTTTGTTTGTACTGCATTTGGAACGATTAGAAAATCAGGGGTTTGACTTAATCGATGTTCGTACTGAATTGGTTGCAGGATTTGAACTTGCTTGGCAGCGAAGCACTATTTGGTCAGTCTTAGTCGGTACCACCGCCGCCGGAGGATTGAGTTACTGGGTGTCCAGACGGATTATGCAGAGGTTGACCGAGATGGAACAAATCACCCAAAAATTTGCTGCTGGTCAGATGGATGCACGACTACCTATGTCTGACATTCCCGAACTTAATAGATTGGGTGCTAGTTTCAACCGGATGGCAGCCAGTTTAGAAGGGGTAGAAGCGCGGCGGCGAGAAGTGATTGGAGACATGACCCATGAATTACGGACACCGTTAACAGTGGTGCGTGGTTACTTGGAAGAATTGGCTGATGGGGAAATTGAAGCATCTCCTGAAATTTATCGGCGTTTAGCTAAAGAAACTAAGCGCTTAGAGCGATTGGTGAACGATTTACAAGAACTATCTAAGGCAGAAGCTGGTTATTTGCCAATTAATATCCAACGGGTAAATCTGCGTCCGTTATTAGAATCATTAGTGGAGAAATTTACCGACCAACTGTTGGAGGATGGGCCAGTTCTGGTATTGCAATGTCCATCTGTGCTGCCTCCTGTATTAGCAGATATTGACCGCACAGAACAGGTGTTGGTCAATTTGCTAGGTAATGCAGTGCGTTACACGAATGAAGGTTCAATTACCATTTGTGTTGGAACTGAAGGATCTCAACTCTGGATTGCGGTTATAGATACAGGTATTGGTATCGCTCCAGAAAATTTGCCTCATGTGTTTGAGCGCTTCTGGCGAGCCGATCAGTCGCGCGATCGCCATTCGGGAGGTACTGGTATTGGTTTAACTATTTCCCGTCGTTTGATTGAACTACAAGGCGGTCAGATTCAGGTAGAAAGTGAGTTGGGAGTTGGCAGTACGTTTCGGTTTTTTCTGCCTTTAGCTTGAGATAAAAGATTGACACAATGTAGTCACTGCTGTGTCATACCCAATTGCTAATTTGAAAGTATCCAAATTCTTTGTTTTTTGATGGATGCGGAAATTTTGGCAGTACATAGAGTCTAATATTATGTCTACTTTTATTTTGGCTGCTTTTTTAGTTAGTTTACTCAGTGTTTCAGGTTATGCTGCGATCGCCTACCTGTTCCCTCAAAATCGTTCCTAAGACTGACCAAATAACAATTTGCTATTCAATCTTAAAAAGGGATTGCAAAAATTTAGCAATAAATTCACGGTTCTTGGTTCGATGTCTTATTGATCAGCAGTGACGATCGCGATCGCAAAGCCATCATATCCTTTGCTGCCCACTGTCTGGATTGCCGTGGCGCAAACGCGCGGCTCAGAGGCGAGTAGTTCGTTGAAGCGACGTACTCCTTGGACGCTAGGATCGCTGCTGGTAGCATCAATCACTGTTCCGTTACGCACAACATTATCGGCAATGATTAGACTACCGCGACGGGAAAGCTTGAGCGCCCATCTGAAGTAATCTGGATTGTTTGGCTTGTCGGCGTCAATGAAGATTAGGTCAAATGTATGACCTTCGGCAGCAATCTGTGGCAACGTAGAGAGTGCCTGTCCGAGGCGCAGCTCAACAATATCGGACAGACCAGCGTGGGCGATGTTGGTGTGGGCGACTTCGGCGTGCTTTGGGTTGGCCTCCAGCGTAATCAGACGGCCGTCGCTAGGTAACGCCCGCGCTAGCCAGATGGTACTGTAGCCGCCCAGCGTGCCAATCTCTAGAATGGTTCGCGCCCCTTGAATTTGTGCCAACAGCAACAGCAGCTTGCCCTGGTTTGGCGAAACGTTATGCGGTGGTAATCCAGCTGCGGCGCTAGTCTGGAGCGCCGCATCCAGCGCAGGGTCGGGCGGTACAAGTAAATCGTTAAAGTAATGATCGACCGCAGTCCATTGCTCTTGAGTCATAAATTCTCGCTTTTTACCCTATCTATAAAAGAATTACTCAAGATTAGGTGTCAGATATTGCTTCATTGGAAAGGATTGTAATGATTTCATCCAATGGGCGATCGCGATGGCATTCTTCTGGTGTTTCCTTACTCAAGGAGGTTTCTTTGACCAAGCGGTAAACGTCGGCTGCGCCGTAAAAAATCCTTTCAGTCAGACCTAACTCTTTAAAAGTTTCTGCAATCTCTTCCATTTCTCCTATCCAACGATGCGCTTTTGGTGTCATCGATGGAATCGAACGGGTTAATATGCTAGCAAGTTCCTGTTGGCTACTAGACACTTCATCCCATAGTTGCTTATCCAATCCTAAACGATGGGCTGCTATTAGTAATTCTGTGCCGATTGCTGTAAGTCCTTTTGTCAGGGCTGCATAGGACATTTTCAAACCGGAAGCTTGACCAATTTCATCACCTATCACCCGCACATCCAAGCCATGATCCCGCAGTTGTAGGAGTTGACTGGCTTGTTTTCCTGAAACATAAATGCGGGTGCGATTGGGAACTCGTGGTGGTGGGCCAATAATTGATGCATCTACGAATGTTCCCCCAACTGATTCAATAAGTTGGCTGATACTAATGACTTTTTGGGGTGCGATCGCATTACAGTCAACATAGAGAATGGGTTTACCAACATTGCTGATCGCTTCAGCTACAAGATTCGCTGCTTCGCTGGCTGCTGCGGGAACTAGAACTGACAAGACTACATCAGATTCAATTACTAGTTGCGTGAGGGAACCCACATCTTGAATGTTGGCTGCGGCTGCTAATTGCCGAGTTCGTTCACTGCGATTGTCTAGAGCAGCAATAGTTTTCAATCCATTTTGATTGAGAACAGCTGCGATCGCTTGTCCCATATCACCTGGACTTAAAATACCAATAGTTTGGATAGGCATGGAAAGTTTTATATTTACTTTGTGGCTTACAAGTTAATTCAGGTAATTGAGCCTTAACAAAAAACTATAAATCGATACATATACCGTATTTAAATCAAACCACGGATAAGCTTAACAAGCAAGCTATCTGCTGAGAGATAGGAAGGAGGCAGGAGAACAGGGATTTTAATGAATTGCAATTAATAATTTTTTTGATAGCTCGGTCAATTACTGAAGATGAAGATTAGACAACTAATGGTTTAAAAGCTTTACAGGAGTTGGGATAGAAGCACTTTTTTGGAGCTGAGGAATTTTTACACTTACCCTTTTGCGCATTGTTTAGATTGAGAATAATAACACCGGATGCAATACTGCGTAGGTTTCGCCTTGAGTTAAAATTTCTGACCTGTAGTAACTTCAAATCTAACTTCTCCTTGGTTGCTAATTCCTAAGTCGCCTCGAATCAGGCCAAAGGATGACTTGAATCGCAATCCTAAGCCGTAACCAAAGCCACTTCCAGGTTTGTCTCGTAGCACTCCTGGTTCTCCCAATACGGTTTCGCTAGACCCGAAATCTGAGGCGAGGTCAGTAAAGAGAACTCCTCCGATTGATTGTAAAATTGGAAAACGATATTCAATAGAAGCTAAACCATAACTGCGACCACTGGCAACTTTACCATAACCGTAACCTCTGACAGAATCTAGCCCACCAATATTAAAGGCATCTGCTGGTGGAAAGTCTCCAATAGTCGTACCAATTTGTAAATTAATCGCCAACATTTCTGGATTGTCGGTTAGCCGACCATTCCCTATCCAACTGACTGGTAAATACTGAATATAGTCTCCCTGTAAGCGGTTGCTGGAAATGTTACCCAGTCCAATGGGAATCGCTTGTTCTGTGCTGAGGGTGAGGATTGATCCTTGAGTTGGATTGTCTTTGCGATCGCGTTGATCTTTAGACACAGCAAATGATACAGTAAATAGATCATCAATGCCAGTACCGCTCACAGATAGGGGACTCCCTAATCTATCCACTTGTACAACGTTATATTCTTGATCGCGTAGGCTAATCCGGGTATAGTTGAGAGCCACTGATGTATCCCACTCATCAAAAGCTCTTAAAAGTGCCACAGAACCACCAAACCTTCCTTCTCGCACTTTGTTACCGTTTGACAATCTGATATCTTCGTTGAAGGTTCCTGATATATTTCGACTACGAAAACCTCTAATGCTATAGCCTAAGCGGTTTGGTTCTCCAGGACGATAAGGACTAGTGAATTGACCATTAAACTGGATATCTTCACTGCTCAACTGCACAGTTGTATCTAATTTATCGTTAAGACCGCTAATATTTGCATCTTTGTAACCTACCCGCCCGTATAGCCCAACATCATCGTTATTTCCGCCTCCTAAGATTAAAGAAGGGAAGCTGCGCTCTTTGATTTTATAGATGATTTTAACACTAGAAGCATCTTGTTCTCGATCAACATTTACTTGATTAAATGACTCTAATCTCCTCAATCGTTGCAAGTCTGCTTGAAGTAAATCTTCACGGAATACCTGACCAGGTTTGAGTTTCAGCAGACCAATGATAAAATCTGTCTGAGTCCGCCCTTTAATTGGCTGACCTTTATCATCAAGCGACTCACCTTTGCCATTAATAAAAAGAATTTCGATATCTTTGACAACTTTTTGGGAAAATTCAAGAGTCTGGTTATCTCCTGAAGTTGCTCCTATATAATTACCATATTTGGCATACTCTCCTATATGGATCGTAGCTTCCGGGCTAACAATACCACTAGATTCATCCTGAGTAGAAGATTGCGAGTCTGCAAGGGCCTCTGCATTTTTCCCACTCATTAACATTACTGCGATGCCTACGGCGGCAAGCAACGCAATTACAGTTATTTGAACTCGCATATTTAAAATCCGTTAGTGTTATTAACTTTACCACGTAGAGCGGATCTCTTGTGCGTAAGTTCTATATAAACCTTGCTATTGGATATCCCAAAATTCGGTTGTTTGCGCCAGTACTTAGTATAAACTGTCAGACTTTTTTCAGATTGCGATGACCTCCAGTCGGTCGGAGACCATCGCCTCTGACGGACGGTTACGCCATCGTTCTTGATAAAGTCCTCAAAGGTTTAGAGGTTGCGCTGCTGTCAGAAAAAGGTATAGTCTAGAAAATAGAAACTCTTCCCGAATACTATGACAGAGGTTCTAAGCTCTTATTTAGCTTTTTTATAAAGAATTACAATGGAGAATTGTTTGCTAAATCCACTGATAAATAAAAATCCATGAGAGAAAAACCTAAACAACAAATGCGTATGTGGGCGACCTTTTGTCATTTATCGGCTTTATTAGGGTGGATATTATTGGTTTTTTTAGTATTTATTGGTATTCCCTTATATTTACCTTTAAATCTTTTAGCCCCATTGATAATTTGGAGATTAAAAAAAACACAATACCCCTGGATTGATTTCCAAGGTAAGGAATCTATAAATTTTCAAATTTCTTTAACATTATATACTTTATTTGTTATCGCTATATCCTTAGTTATATTATTCACTAGGTTTAGTATTGCAGTAACTACAAATGTTTCAATTGATGAAATAAAAGACACTTTAGATAGCTTATTACTTATACTTATATCATTGATTTCATTTAAACTTGTACTACAATCATTTTTAGTGAGTTTTGCCTCTATCAAAGCTTACAATGGTGAGCATTATCGTTATCCTTTTACAATTAGAGTTTTACGATAAAACAATGATTAAACCTCTGTTATTTAATATCTACAATTCTCAAATAAAGATTAAATATTTTAGATATGATAGATGAAATGATTTTATTAATTAAATTGGATAATTAGAGGAGTATATAATGATATGATTGGGATTGCGATCGCAGGTACTGGATTTGGTCAAAAAGTCCACATCCCAGGATTCCAAGCACATCCTCAAACTGAGGTAGTTGCTGTTTATCACCGAGATATAAATAAAGCTAGAGCTATAGCAGAATCCCATAAGATTCCCCACGCCTCCGATTCACTTACAGATATTGTGGCATTGCCAGAAGTACAAGCAGTTAGCATCTCTACGCCGCCTTTTTTGCACTATGAAATGGCAAAAACTGTATTGCAAGCTGGCAAACATTTATTATTAGAAAAACCGATAACTTTAAATGTAGTTGAGGCTAAAGAACTTTATCAATTAGCTAAAGAAAAAAGCGTTATTGTAGCTGTAGACTTTGAATTTCGCTTTGTACCAGGATGGCAGTTGTTTGCTGAATTATTGTCAGAAGATTATGTGGGTAAGTTACGCCTAATTAAAATTGATTGGTTGGGTTCTTCTCGTGCTGATACTTCACGCCCTTGGAATTGGTATTCTGATAAGGAGAAAGGAGGCGGTGCATTGGGATCTTTGGGTTCCCACGCCTTCGATTATATTCACTGGTTATTCGGGTCAGTGCGTAGATTAAACGCTCATTTAACTACTGCTATTCCTACACGAGTTGACCCTGTTAGTGGAGAATCGAAGCCAGTGGATACAGATGACAACTGTATATTAACGCTGGAATTAGCGAATGGTACACCTTGCCAACTTTCTATCAGTGCGGTTGTTCATGCACCAAGAACTCATTGGGTAGAAGTATATGGCGATCGCGGTACATTAATTGTGGGTAGTGAAAATCAAAAAGATTATATACATGGTTTTCGCGTTTGGGGTTCCCGCCCTGGTAAACCCCTAACGGAAATAGAAATACCGAATCGGTTAATTTTTCCGAAAAATTATGCTGATGGACGCATTTCGGCATTTATCCGCGTAGTAGACCAATGGGTGCAAGGAATTGAGCGCAATCAGGAAATTATACCATCACTGCGAGAAGGAATTTATTCTCAGTTGTTGATGGATTTATCCCATGAATCGCATCAAAAAGCAAGTTGGGTAAATGTTCCAAGCTTGGGAGAATTTCTTAGCAACTAGAAATAAAATGAGCAAAACTCTCCGTATTCGTATCCCGCCGGAAGTAAAGAAATACGTTTTTCAACGTGACAAATACCAGTGTCAAAGCTGCGGTAAAACTACTATAGAAACTAACCTCAGTATCGACCATATCATTCCCCTTGCCCGTGGAGGTCAACATGATATCAGCAATTTACAAACCCTCTGTTTAACCTGCAATCAACAGAAAAAAGATAACATTAATCCCCACTTCCGGCGATATTTTCAGCTTTAGGTTAGGATTGGATGAGCTATTAGTTTATGATTATCTATGCCTCAAAATCACAATAGCAATTCCCTAAGATTCCTCAACATTAGAACTACGATTCTCTACCTTTTCGCTGTCATAGCTGTTTTAGTAGTAGCCTTTCCCTGGTTATATGAGATTAAAACGAAAGCTGGGATCGATATATCACCTGGACGCCATGCAGGAACCTTTTTTGAGAAACATACCCACGGACTCTTTAGGTGTGAGTGGCTTTATCCCTACCATTGCGATCGCTCTCAGATGAAGTAAAGGAAATCAAAATAAAAGGGGAAATTTTCCCCTTATCTCTGTGTGATATTTTTTAATAAACATGCTTTTACTTACTCATTAAGTAAGGTTTGTTACTACTAATAGATAGTCAACTAATTTATATCAATTTAATTCATTTTTTAGAAAATAATTTATTTGTTTTGTTTATCTTTCAAGTAATTTCTCCAATTACATAATTCAATTAAAATATTAATCCAATGCAAGTCGGTTTTCATATTTCGGTTTAATGGCAATCTTTCATAAAGTTTGATAACTTGCTCTTGATAGACATTTAGTAAAATACTTAAAGAATTAAGAATAGATTGTTTTTCTAATAAGGGATAGGAGTATTTTAAAGCTGCAATCACTATTTGACTACCGCGTTGTTCAAAGTGAGCCGATACAGATGAAGAAGGTTTTTTTTGAAAATAATTTATTTTATTGATCATTTTTGAAGTTATCTATGTCATTTGAAAATCCTTTTTAATTTTTATTAAGAAATAAGATGCGTTTACCGTGGTAGCACAGATGTGCTACCATACTACATCTATCGCAGTTGACTTGAGATCATGCTGACATCAACGGCTAACTTTTTGCCCAACTTGAGCAACTGAAGACACTGATTATCTGCTTCATTATCAACGCTAGTGATACATACCGGCCCTATCTGGCTGTGCAGACAACTAAAATATAGTTCCTGCGATCGCTGTAGGGAAACATCAATATTTAGTTGATCCCCGACATCAATCAATCGTTCCAACAGTTGGATATCTGCATTAAAACTACCATTGGCATCGTGTAACAATTGCCAAAGCCATCGCGCAATTAACTGTTCTAACATCCGTTTACCGTCGGGAATATTCAGCCGACAACGCAGATGTTTTGCTTCAGTAGCGATCGCCTCCAATTCTAAGATGTGACTCCAACTCTTTTGGGGATCAGCAATATCTTGCTCTAGCGATCGTAATGTCATCAAACAGCGATGCCCTAAAGCAATATCTGCTGCAACCTGCAATTCTTGTGGTACTGCTATTTCATCTCGATGAAAGGCCATCAGCACACCATAATTATCACGGTACGCTTGGGTATACAACTGACCTAAACGTGCCAGTGTTTCCTCAGTAAGCAGCCCCATAATCCGGTGGCGTTCTTCAGCAAATAGATTCTGTAAGTTGAAAGCCTCTTCGCCAAATAGCTGTGTCATTGCCAAGATAGTATGAGCCGCGCTAGCTTGTTTTAGCGCCCCAAACAGCTTTTCTTTTAATTGGCTGTAGTTACGTCGCCCAGTAAATTGTTGAATGCCGCAGTGGAAATCCCAGCCTCCCAAATGCAGAACCGCAAATACCAAATGCTCGCTTTCCCAAGTAATTTCTGATACCAGCTTTAAATTTCCCACAGCCAGAGTTAGCGATCCCATGCGTTGCAGTTGGTAATCTAGCTCATTGGCAGCGTAGCAATAAACCCGCTTATGGTAACGCTGAGACTGTTTATCAGCAGCATCTTTTCTCGGTAGAGAATTATGTGTCTCTGCGGGTTTCTGATTGGTAAATAGAGAAGTAATGGCGTAATGGGCTGCTACTTGCTTAAAGCCAAGTTGGGCAGTTAAGACGAGTTGCCGATAAATTTCCGCACCGTGTTTGAACTGATCCACATTACTGGGGGCTAAACCAAGACGTTTGACAAAGCCTTTTTCCAATTGCACACCTGCCACTTCCCCTGCCAATTCCAAAGCACGGGCGGCGTAGCGCAGAATTTGTGTCCCCTCCGGACGAGAAATTTCTTCAAAAAACCAACCGCAACTAGTAAACATCAACAAAGCGTGACGCTGCATTTCTAACAAGCGTAAAGCGTCTACTTGTTCGGCTGCGGTTAGTTTGTGGGTTTGATGACGGGCGAGGAAACGGTTGACATTGGTAGCAGAGCGATCGCGCATTACTTGGATATATTCATCTCGTGCTAGCCAGGGATCGCGAAATAACTGCTTACCATGTTCTGTATACACCTCAGTTAGCTGATCCCGCAGCCAATTTAGGGAATCCCGCAAGGGACGACGCCATTTCTGATGCCAAACTGAGCCTTCACCACCGCAACCACAGTCATCCTCCCATCTGCCGACACCGTGGGCGCAACTCCAGGCTGTGACT
The DNA here is from genome assembly GCF_003113895.1 of Nostoc commune NIES-4072. Taxonomy (NCBI): domain Bacteria; kingdom Bacillati; phylum Cyanobacteriota; class Cyanophyceae; order Nostocales; family Nostocaceae; genus Nostoc; species Nostoc commune. Next base: position 1,978,022 of record NZ_BDUD01000001.1, read on the forward strand.
GACTTCAATTCCACTTCCCAACTGGGAGAATTTAAGCTGAGGTAATGGGCAAAGTTCGTCACCGTCCAACCCTGTTGAGGAAACTCTTTGGTAAAGGCGTAGGCTAAAGTTTTCTCAGTTCCCTTTTTGTGATGTCCAAAGGTTTCCCCATCTGTCGCCACAGAAATCAACTGTGCCAGACGATGATCCCCACGCACTGCCGAACCGATACGTCCGGCAAAGTGACTGGAATTATAAACCACATCACTAAAACCCATATCCCGCGATATCGGGCCATCGTAGAAGAAGATATCAATATAACGGGGGGAGTGGGGAGTGGGGAGTGGGGAGTGGTTACTGTCCCTATTCCCTTCTTTGATCGCACTCAGAGGTGAAGATGAAGTGTCTAATGTGGGCTTTAAATAACACCGATAGGGACGGGTAGAATCAATCTGACTACCGCCGACTTCGATCCATTCAGGATGGGGATGATCTGGAGTGGGGAGGGGACGACAACGCAGTGCTTGAGACGGTGCAAGGACAATGAAGCGAATACCCTCAGCAACTAGGGCTTCTAAAGTTGCGTAGTCTACAGCAGTTTCTGCTAGCCACATCCCTTCGGGATCACGTCCAAAGCGGGAGCGGAAGTCTTCTTTACCCCAGCGAATTTGGGTATATTTGTCGCGTTCATTCGCCAGAGGCATGATGATGTGATTGTATACTTGCGCGATCGCATTGCCGTGCCCATGTAAGCGATCGCTACTCTTGGCATCCGCCTCTAAAATGCGCTGATAAACCTCCACATCGTAGCGTTCTAGCCACGACATCAGCGTTGGCCCGATATTAAAACTGAAATACTCATAATTATTGACGATCCCCACTACTTCGCCTTGGTCATTTAAGACTCTGGCAAAGGCATTTGGACGATAGCATTCCCAATGAATCCGCTCATTCCAGTCATGGAAAGGTGCAGCGCTCGGTTGGCGTTCAATTGCGTCCAGATAAGGGTTTTCCCTTGGTGGCTGGTAAAAATGACCATGCACCGTCACATAAACACCATTAGCCTTTCTCAGGGGATCGGTTTCTTTGGTGTTATTGGGATCTGAATGTAATGTTAACGTTGAGCCAGAGCTAGCTGGCATTTCAGCAGCAGAAGTCATGTATATTTATCCAAAACAAAAAACTTGCAGTTGCACCGAAAACATTGTGCGTAAACCTTTCTACAATTGTTTTTACACAAAATCCGGTATAAACGACAACTATGGAATCCAACCAAACTTTTGACAAGGCGGTTTTATAGTAGTGGGAAATCTGCGTTATCGCACAGCCCTTTCCCTGAAGGCTTAAAGTAATTAACCATTGAACAAAGCCTTAGTTAGGGGTTTTCTCTTATTGGGGCCCAATCAAAATTTTAATTGTCTTTTAATAATTAAACCCCATTTTTGATGTAAAATTTTGGCTCAGACTCATACTTTTGCAACAAAAGATTACAAAAACTCATTATATCGCAATCTTATTTTACATACAGCGCAGTGAGCCGAAAACAGTACAATTCCTGAATTGCTCTACAGGTGGTTGCGAGTACCATATCGGAGTGATGAATGAAAGTAATTTTTAATTCAACACTCCAAATTTAAAATTTAGGATTGCTCGCTGTGAATGATACCCTCAACCTAAGACAACAAATGTCAACTAAAAACATTATTCTTCTAGTTTTATTACTGTTTATCCCAGTCTCCTTAGCAGCCCACTTTCTGGAGTGGGGAGAATTGATAGTTTTCATTACAGCTGGATTAGCAATTCTGCCCTTAGCAGCTTGGATGGGTACAGCTACAGAAGAAATTGCTGTTGTAGTGGGGCCATCATTGGGGGGCTTGTTAAACGCTACTTTTGGCAATGCTACAGAACTAATCATTGCCCTAGTGGCACTGAACGCTGGGTTAATAGATGTAGTCAAAGCCAGTATTACAGGATCGATTATTAGCAACTTACTACTGGTAATGGGTTTTTCCATGCTTTTGGGGGGACTGCGCTACAAAGAACAGACATTTCAGCCAATTGTGGCGCGGGTGAATGCTGCTTCGATGAATTTGGCAGTGATTGCCATTTTGATGCCAACGGCGATGAATTATACCTCTCAAGGAATTAACGAAGAAACACTGCAAAATCTTTCTATTGCTGTTGCTGTAGTATTAATTCTGGTTTATGCCCTAACCCTGCTATTTTCAATGAAAACCCACTCCTATCTTTATGATGTGGGTATAGCGGAGACAGAAGGCGAGGAAGCCCCTCACGCAAAACCAAATATGATGTTGTGGGTAGGTGTGTTGCTAGTATGTACTCTACTAGTGGCACTTGAGTCAGAAATGTTAGTAGATTCTCTGGAAGTGGCCACATCTCAGCTAGGTTTGACGGCGCTGTTTACAGGGGTGATATTGGTTCCCATCGTCGGTAACGCGGCTGAACACGCTACAGCAGTCACCGTGGCGATGAAAGATAAGATGGATCTTTCCCTTTCGGTAGCTGTGGGATCAAGTATGCAGATTGCCCTATTTGTCGCACCTGTGCTGGTAATTGCAGGGCGGGTATTAGGTAAACCAATGGATTTGGATTTCAAACCCTTTGAATTAGTAGCTGTGGTTGTGTCAGTGTTGATTGCGAACAGTATTAGTTCTGATGGTAAATCCAATTGGCTCGAAGGCACTTTATTATTAGCTGCTTATACAGTATTGGGGTTTGCCTTCTACTTCCATCCAGTTATGGAAGGTATCGGGTAGTTAGCAGTGTATAGGCGTACCCCGTCGTAGCCATTGCACTTGATTATTTTAGATTTTAGATTTTAGATTCTTTTGGTTCATACCAGACTAATGTTCCACTAAACATTTTTATCCCTTCTGCGTGACACAAATCCAAAATCCAAAATTTAAAATCCAAAATCTGTTAATTACCCCCTTTTGCCTGGGACAGGAGAAAATAAAAACATATAAGAGCGATCGCTATTATGAGCTACTGCCTTAATCCCCATTGTCCCAAGCCGGAAAATCCGAATGATGTCAAGTTTTGCCGGACTTGTGGTTCTAAGTTACTCCTCAAAGAACGTTACCGTGCTATCAAACCAATCGGACAAGGTGGTTTTGGCAAAACCTTCTTAGCTGTAGATGAAGATAAACCTTCAAAACCACGCTGCGTAATTAAGCAATTTTATCCCCAAGCCCAAGGCACTAATACTCTTGCCAAAGCCGTAGAGTTATTTAACCAAGAAGCGGTGCGGTTAGATGAATTGGGCAAACATCCTCAAATTCCCGAACTACTGGCATATTTTACCCAAGATGACCGGCAGTATCTTGTACAAGAATTTATCGACGGGCAGAACTTAGCCCAGGAATTGGCACATAGAGGTGCTTTCAATGAAATCCAAATCCGGCAACTATTAAATGATTTATTGTCAGTATTGCAATTTTGCCATGCTAGACACGTAATTCACCGCGATATTAAGCCAGAAAATATTATTTTACGCGAAAGCGATGCCTACGGCAAGGGCGAAGCCCAACGCAAACTAGTATTAGTAGATTTTGGTGCTGCTAAATCTGCCACTGGCGCCGCCTTAAATCAAACTGGTACAAGTATCGGTAGTCCAGAATATGTTGCACCTGAGCAAATGAGAGGTAGGGCTGTTTTTGCTAGCGATATTTACAGCTTGGGTGCTACTTGTATTAATTTATTAACCCAGCGATCGCCCTTCGATTCTTATGATACCAACAACGATACTTGGGTTTGGCAGCAATACTTGAAAACTCCTGTTAGTAATCAGTTGAGTCGCATTCTCAACAAGATGCTAGAAAGTATTCCAATTCGGCGTTATCAAACAGTAGATGAAGTTCTCAAAGATTTAAATCAACAGTCACAAGTAGCAGCCACACCAGCGTCACCAAAACCTATCCCTCAATCGCCACCCAATTCTCCACCTGCTTTTGTATCGCCATCTCCCAGTCAAATTGATCTAGAATTAGAACAAATTAAAACCCAGTTTTTGGGTAGTAAAAAACCTCAAACAAATAAAATACAACCACCAAACCCTACATCTGGGCCTTCTAGTAAAAATGAAATAGATCAAGAATTAGAAGAATTAAAAGCCAAATATCTTGGTAATAACAATCCCTAAAATCAATCAATAAGATATAAAGCAATACAGTTCAGATAAGACCAAAACACTTGTAGAGACGGCGATTTATCGCGTCTTCTTGTAGAGACGGCGATTTATCGCGTCTCCTTAACCCAAGCGTATTGAAATATAAAGGAATTTCAAATAAAAAAATATCCAATTATTTATTGTGGGGTAGGCGTCTTGATTTCCACCCCAAAAGATAAGTAATCAAGCGGATATAATATTACTTAACTTTTAACTCAGCATTAAAGAGAAAGTGACTCTGAAACTCAGAGCCACCCTTAAAACTGTATTCTGAAACTTTTTAACTTTTCACAATAACCTGGTGTAGATGTGTGAAAAATTACTTCTTAGCTTCAGCAATCGGTACCCATTCAGTGTGGAAACTTCCGGGCTTATCAAGACGCAGATAAGTATGTGCGCCAAAGTAGTCACGTTGTGCTTGAGTTAGATTTTGAGGCAAGCGATCGCGGCGATAGCTGTCAAAATAATCCAAGGATGCGCTAAACGCGGGTACTGGAATTCCCAGTGTTGCAGCTGTCGCAATTACTTCCCGCCAAGCAGTTTGTCTATCGAGAATTGTCTGCTTAAATTCGGGAGCTAACAGCAAGTTAGGCAAAGCTGGATTTTCGCTAAAAGCCTTCTTAATCTTATTCAAAAAGCGAGCGCGAATAATACAACCACCTTTCCAAATCCGCGCCATTTCGCCCAGATCCAAATTCCAGTTATATGTTTTTGAAGCTGTGGATAGCAACGCCATCCCTTGAGCATAAGAACAGATTTTTGAGCAATAGAGAGCATCGCGTACTTTATTGATAAAGTCCTTGGTTTGCCCGTCATACTTGCCACTGGGGCCTGTGAGGACTTTAGATGCTGCAACCCGCTCCTCTTTAATCGAAGATATAATCCGGGCATTAACTGCTGCTGTAATTGTAGGAATAGCAACTCCCAATTCCAACGCAGTTTGCACAGTCCAGCGTCCAGTTCCCTTTTGACCGGCTGCATCAACAATCAAATCCACCAGGGGTTTTTTTGTTTCTGGGTCAATATATGGGAAGATATTCTTCGTAATCTCAATCAAAAATGAATCGAGTTCATCGGTGGTGTTCCATTCAGCAAACACCTCATGTAACTGATTATGGTCTAATCCAGCAACATTTTTCAGCAAGTCGTAGGCTTCAGCAATTAGCTGCATATCGCCATACTCAATGCCGTTGTGTACCATTTTGACATAGTGGCCAGAACCACCAGGGCCAATGTAGGTTACACAAGGGCCATCATCGACTTGGGCAGCAATTTTGTTGAAAATTGGTGATAGAAACTCGTAAGAGCTTGTTGTACCTCCAGGCATCAGTGAAGGCCCATTTAGCGCTCCTTCTTCACCGCCACTGACACCCATACCAAGATACCGAAGCCCTGCGGGTTCTAATTCCTGAGTGCGTCGTTCCGTATCTTCAAACCAAGAGTTGCCACCGTCAATAATGATATCGCCTTCCTCTAACAAGGGTTTGAGTTGAGCAATCACCGCATCCACTGGTTTACCAGCTTGCACCATTACTAGGATTTTGCGGGGACGTTCCAATAAGGCAACGAATTCTTCCAAGGTAAAGGCGGCTTTGACGTTCCGTCCTGTAGCACGCTGCGCCATAAACGCATCCGTTTTTTCTCGGGAGCGGTTGTAAACTGCAATTGGGAAGCCATTGCGCTCCACGTTTAGAGCGATGTTCTCACCCATAACGGCTAATCCAATCACACCAAAGCTTTGTAGTGTCATAAAAAATTTCTGGCTAACTCTTGCAGATCCTTTTACTTTAAGGGTAGTCCGATATTTTCCCTTCTCTCCTAAAGAAGACCTTAAGACTTGAATAAATGACAAAAATCCACAACTAACACGGATAATTAATTTTAATTTGTATCTAAATCAACAATTGACTGGCAAAATTTGCAAAATTTAAATAGTTAAAGGACGCAGTAAGGAGTAACCAAATAATGCTGGCATTTGTCCTAGCTTTGGTGGTCGGTTTTGGTAGTTTAGCCATTTATGTAGCAGCTTTCTTTTTTCCCGAAATCCACCGCAAGAATGACTTTATCTGGAGTGGTGTAGGACTTTTTTATGCTTTAGTCTTATGGGTGTTTGCACCACGCATTACTGGAGGTTTATTGCTGGGTCATGTAGCTAGTGTGGCTCTTTTAGTCTGGTTTGGCTGGCAAACTTTATCATTACGTCGCCAACTGACCCCGCAGCCACAACAAACCCAAGTACCCAGTCCTGAGACGGTGAAAACTGGCATTCAGGAACAGGTAAATAAGTTCTCCCTTCAGGAACGGCTGGGCCAGTTGCAAAAAAGTCTTGGTAGTACCTTCAGTGGTGTAAAAGACAAGGTACAACAAACTGGGAGTAAAAAAATACCCACAACTCCTAAACCTGAAGACATTACCTCTGTAATAGCAGAGAAACCTACTGTTGAGATTATCGACAAAACTACTCCCATACCAGAAAAACCAGCAGAGGAGATAGTTACTACTGACACCGAAGCCAAAACCGAGAGTGTACCGGAAGCGATTCCACCACATCCCCCATCTCCTGAATTGGTGGAAGCAGCGCAACCAGATTTTGAAATTGAGGAGAAGCAACCGATTCCCGTAGAAGAAATTGCGCCAAATGCGGTACTCGCTCCCCCGGCGGAAGCACCACCTGAAGAAATACCGCCTAATCAAGCTAGTTGAATGCAGTGAAACCCAGCTTTAACCTAATATAATATAATGTTGGGTTTCACTATTTCCATCAGGCTATTTTAGGGCTAATCTCAAACACTAATTCAGAACGATAGAAGCACACATTAAACGCTAAAAAGAAATTCATGTGTCCTAAAATCAATGGGGCGTTTCTATCTATTGTCCAAGCAAAAGCTAGTTCTACTGACGGAAATTGTTCAACATTCGCCATCAACACCAATGCCCTCGCCTCAAACCTAGCCAGATTACCACCCAATGGAACCGAGAGTCTTTGACGTTCCCAAACTGCTCGCAGCCTTAACCCGATTTCGTAGGGCAATACGTTCACAGTAGAACCAGTATCTAGCAAGCCTTATACACTTACCGAACGATTTTCATAAGTGAGAATTAGCGGTAGATAAGGCAGCGTACTTAATGCACCGAGTTCTGGATTTACCTCAGTAATAGGACTTACGCAAAAATTGCTAAAAAGCTTAATTTCTCGAACCGCCAAGACGCCAAGAGCGCCGAGAATTCGTAGAGTGTGCGTAAGTCCTAAGTAAATGCAAATCTAACTTTATCAACCATCAGTAGATCGAAAACTTTTGAAAGTTGAGGAAATCATAAGGGTTTCAGGCGACGTTTCTGGGGCTGGCAATCACAATTACTTGCGATCGCTCTTAAGTCCATCCAGAACAGAGGTACTTGAAAGGCAGATCAGAAGTTTAACTGATTGACAAAATGCGCTTTATCTTAACCTCTCACCGATGGGGCTACTTGGTTATTTTATGCTGTTTTAGTTGACTTGGGAGATGCGGTTGCAGACGAATTATCTCTGCCATTTGACCGCATTTCTTTGGAGATGATATTTCGCGGTTTGTACCATTTTAGTGTCGCATTTGACTTAGGCAAAGCGGATGACCCGATTAAGTACTTCGCAGAAAGAGAGAATCAAGACTTAGGCGTGGTTAAATATCTGCGAAAGCCAGTCTCCAGGCTGGATTTATCCCCTTTTCCCGCACCCTCTTGACAAAAGTGCAATCACTCTAACCTCTCACGAGTGTCAAGGGTTTGATGCGTTACGCTGTCGCTAACACATCCTACAGATATTTTCAGAAATCAAACCGGATTCCTATATTCGTTATGTAGACGATTTTGCCTGATTCACCTAATTTTAGGGCTAATTCCAAAAGCCAATTCAGAATGGATAAAAGCACACATCTAAAGTGATTATAACAAGATTCCCGACTTTTAAAATAGTCGGGAATCTGAGCCTTTGCAACAGGCAAGGCACTACCAATTAGATGTCAAAACCTTAATTGATAGTACAAAAATATAATCTTCAACAGAAAAGTTATTCAACTTTGGCGCGGAGTGCGGGAGAGCGGAAGAGAGTTGCAAATCCAGCTTGGCGCTCATTTAAAGGTTCTAGAGCATTGTTCCAAAGACTTTCATAATAAAAGAAAGTTACGCCTAAACCGCGTTCTTGAGCAGCTCGCACCTGAGACTTAATTTGCTGCATCGGAACTGGATTATTTCGTAACCCTGTCATAACACCAATTCCAGTTGGAATTATTTTTTGCGCTTCTTGAATTTCTTGGCGAGAAATATTAGCTACAAAACTTTGCAGATCCGGACGATAAATTTGCACGATTAACTCATCCACAATATTTTGCCGTATCCAACTCAGCCAATCTTGCAGGTGAAACTTGTAAGCAAAATCATAATAATTAGGAGAAACAGAGAAAATCGCCTGCGGTTTTCTCTGCTTCACAGCTTGGTTAATTTGTACCATAAACGCCGTAATTTTATCTGCCCGCCACTTTACCCATGCCGCATCTTGGGAATTAGTTGGGGGAGGATTCTTAGTTTCTTTGGTGTACAAAGCAACTGTATATTGATCGTAGCCAAATTCGTGAGGCAAACTCATGTGATCGTCAAACTGAATGCCATCGGCATCATATTGGGTAACAGTTTCTAGCACTAAATTAGTGATAAACTGTTGCACTTTTGGATGGAACGGATTGAGCCACATAACTTCACCCGCCGCACTGATTGAAGTTTGGCTACCATCCCGCTTTTGTGTGAACCAATGAGGATAATTTATTGCCAATTCTGAGGTTGGGGGAGCCATGAAACCAAACTCGAACCAGGGAATTACCAGCAATCCTTTGCGATGAGCTTGGTTAATCAAGTCTGCAAGAATATCATGTCCATCTGAACCTTTGTAGACAAAAGGTTGAATACCTGCACCTTGTGCGATCGCACTAGGATACATCACATAGCCAGAATTCCACACCACAGGATAAATTGTGTTGAAGTTCAGCCGTCGTAATTGACTTACAGCATCCTGTACTTTATCACGACTCTTGAGGGTGTCAAAATCATTATTGGTCATCCAAACCCCGCGAATTTCCTGACGGGGTATCTGTGCGATGGTAGGAGTGAAACTGTCCACCAACAATACAGTAAAAAAGGATATTAAAATGAGAATTGGAAAAAGAGACTTGAGTAGTCGTTGCCAACTTTGAACAATAAAAGATGATTTCATAAATTTGAATGATGCATTAACTACCCACACATGCCATTGCTCGTTTTGATGATTGAATTTACTAACCATTAGTCTACAAGTATTTATGCTTAGTACAGGATTGATGAGTTGGTAGTTGTTCGTTCCCTGCTTCTGGAACTTTTGCACCAGAAAAACTAAAGCAGACAAATTAAGATAGTTGACGCAGCTAGTAGGCATTTGTGCCCAATAGATATTGGAATGGGGAATGGGGCATTGGGCATTGGGCATTGGGCATTGGGAAGAGACAATGGGACAACAAGGTAAAATTTCTCCTTTATCTCCTACTGCCTCCCCTGCTGCCCCTGCTCCCTCTGCTCCCTGCTCCCTGCTCCCTGCTCCCTGCTCCCTGCCCCCGATCTTCTCACTCCGCCACACCCCACCTGTGTCACAATAGAGAACTGTAATAAGAAAAATATTGTTAAGGTAATTTAGTGAGTCCAACTGCTCAATCCACGGCAAGTGCGCGTCGCGTGGTATTTCCTTTTACGGCAATTGTGGGCCAGGAAGAAATGAAACTGGCGCTCCTATTGAACGTGATTGACCCCAAAATTGGTGGTGTAATGATCATGGGTGATCGCGGCACCGGGAAATCCACAACTATCCGGGCGCTGGCCGATCTGCTGCCAGAAATTTCTGTGGTTGCCAATGACCCCTTCAGTAGCGATCCTAGCGACCCCGACTTGATGAGCGATGAAGTCCGCCAACTGTTAGAACAAGGGGCGGAAATTCCTGTAGCTCACAAAAAAGTCCAAATGGTAGACCTGCCGCTAGGAGCTACAGAAGACCGAGTTTGTGGCACAATCGACATCGAGAAAGCTTTATCTGAAGGTGTCAAAGCCTTTGAACCGGGACTGCTGGCAAAGGCTAACCGAGGCATTCTTTATGTGGATGAAGTCAACTTGCTAGATGACCACCTCGTAGACGTGCTACTAGATTCCGCCGCGAGTGGATGGAACACTGTAGAACGAGAAGGTATTTCTATCCGTCACCCTGCGCGTTTTGTTCTTGTGGGTTCTGGAAACCCGGAAGAAGGCGAACTACGCCCGCAATTGCTCGATCGCTTTGGGATGCACGCAGAAATTCACACCGTAAAGGAACCAGCCTTGCGGGTGCAAATCGTGGAACAACGGGCGGATTTTGACCAAAATCCTCTAGTATTTCTCGAAAAGTACAAACCCCAGCAAGAAGCACTACAACAGCAAATTGTCAATGCTCAAAAGCTTTTGCCAGAAGTGAAAATTGACTATGAACTGCGGGTGAAAATTTCTGAAGTCTGCTCAGAACTGGATGTAGATGGTTTGCGTGGTGACATTGTTAGTAACCGCGCCGCCAAAGCTTTAACAGCTTATGAAGGACGTACTGAAGTTACAGTTGATGATATCCACCGCGTAATTACGCTATGCTTGCGTCACAGGCTGCGGAAAGACCCCTTAGAATCGATTGATTCTGGCTACAAAGTCGCCAAAGTTTTTAGCCGCGTCTTTGGTGTCGAACTACCAGAAAGTGATGTTGCACAAAAAAACGGCACAGGTCAAAAGTTAGGGGCTAGGAGCTAATTAATTTTGGATTTTAGATTTTGGATTTTGGATTTTTCCTTCAATTCAAAATCTAAAATTGGCAGAGTCTAACTCAACATTTAGCACTCAAAACTGATTATGAGATTTTGGTCTTTTTGGTTTCATAGCTTTGTTCTATCTAGCCAATACAACCCGCCCAGGTTTGTAGAATTATTGATGCTCTTATTAGCGATAGCTATGCTTGCAATAGCCAGTATTTTACCGGATAGACGTATCGGCTCAATAATTAGGGGTAGGCAGTTATTCCGTCTGCCAGGACCGAATGGCACGCTTGAAAAGCGCAAATGTATTATTTACAAGGGTTTCATCACTTTGGCAAAACTTAGGCTAATGGATCTGCGATGGCGCAAGCGCCCGCCTTCGGCATCGCAAACTGAGAGTTGCAGATTATTCTGATTCCCGACCTTAAAACTATTAGTTTTCTAAACCCCTTACCAGGCAAGTATTTCAGCTTTTCAAGCGTGCCATTCTTGCCAGGACCAACCAAACAGATTAGAAGCAGTCTTGTTCCGAATTATTTGAGCTAGCGACTCTATATTTTCAGTTCGAGTGATGCGGTCGCGCACGTATTCAAAAAAACTAATTCCCAACTTGCGGGTCGTAGCCACAAGGGACATAAAAGTATCCCAAGCTTGAGTACCATCCTGAGTTTGAGTACCATAGCTAATATTACGTCGCAGAACCATTGTTCTGGCACCTAGTTCGGCAGGATTATTGTGCAACGGAAGTTCAGGATGCTCCAAGACTAACAACAACTCCTCGATTTTTGCTGCTGTTAATTGTTTTCGTTGATCTAACTCCTCATAACCACTTTTGGTAGCGAAAATGTCCCAAAACTCAGACCGCAGTTTCTGTGCGGCTTCATCGCTTGGGGCATTCTGGTACGCCAGTAATTTGCGGTAGTAATCCCAGAAAGACGTGAGAAACTGATCTAAAAGCTTTTGATGATAAGCCACCACCGGACTCAACTTTTTGTAGTGTCGCCCTTCATGTACCCAACACAAAGCCAATTCAGTTGTCAGTAATTTGAATTGAGGAGCATCATCACATACCAGGGCTTGCACCACTGGCCAATCGGTTTGATGATGGTAAAAAGCGATCGCTGCTGCATCCATTACACGGGTACATTGTTGAGAGCCGAGTTTGGGTAGATGGTGTTCGAGTAGGGCATTAAACTCTAAATCGCTGAACTTAGTTTCTTGGGGCAACAACTTTAAAGACTTCTGGATTTTTTGGGAAATTTGGAACGTCTCCAGTAGGTCATAAGTGAATGGATTGAGCAGAAACTGGAGTTCTTGCTGGTTTTGTAATCCCTTCAGGACTGTCAACCTATCTTTCTTCTCGCTCGTGAAGTATACCGTATAAATCGGGTTGCATACTATATTAGTTGTGTAGTTAACCCCGGCAACACGAGCAGTTGTTTGGTCAAAGTGCTGCCAAGGGCTACTAGTAAGTCCTGCTTCATAGACTTCACTTTTCTCAGTATGAAAGTCCAAGTGGTTTTTAATCAACAAGTTAGATAAATAACCTGCTGACATGGAAATACCAATATCACCCAAAAATTCTAGTAATTTGCTTTGGGTCATGTTGCTGCCATAGTATAGGCTAATCACCAAAGCTTTGATTCCCGGTCCAAATTCTCCCTCGTAACCATCTGGTAGTTCCGCTAAGTAAGTTTTTCCCTCTCTTGGAGAGTAGTATTTCTCTTTGCGGAATAAAACGTTGTCGGTTGTCAGTTTAATGTCTTGAACTACAACTTCTTCATAGCCTTTAAACTGTGCATCAACTGGGAGTTTCTCTTGGGGATATTTGATAATTTCCTGACGGTCTATTTTAACAGTGAACAGTGAACAGTAAACAGTTATCAGTGATCTATTTATCCCTGGGTTTAAGTCCCCCACAAAGAAGGTGGAATGCGTTGGTGGCGGGTCTAAATCCCCCACCATACGCCTGATAACTGATAACTGATAACTGATAACTGATTTAATGCTTTCGTTTTTCTGACCTTTCTCATGATTTTTTGGGGTTTTTCGTTCTTTCTCAGAAGAGTGATTCCTGGCCTCAACCCTTGGCTGCTTGCGTTTTATTTCTGGTTGACCCTGTTCCCCTTTGAGACGGTTGTTTTCGTCCCTTAATCGTTGGTTTTCTGAACGCAAGTCCTTAACTTCTGATTTTAATTCTTCTATCAGGTTCAGCAATATCTCTACAGTCTGACGCAAAGATTCGTCTGCAATCTTGTTTGGGTCGATGGTTTGCAGGAGCTTATCTACTGGTGTCTGTGTCAACTGCTTTTGCGTCATGTGTCACATTCTATAATGCCGCGACCTCTAAGATCATAATTTTCTTGCCCTACCCCTACTTATTGAGCCGATACTAAAGAATTAACTAGTGGTATTACTTGTGTAGATAATTATCGAGGTCGAGGACGTTATAAAGCCGAATCACATCTACCAAATCTTTTATCAGATATCAAAAACTTGGTAGATGGTCAAAGTCAAATAGATCCAAGTTTTAAAAGTCAAAGGCTTTACACGCGCCTGAGTGCTGCGGAAGTCAGACATCAATTAATTGAGAAATTTGGTTATGCAGATGAAGACTTACCAACTTCAGAAACAATTCGTGTTAAGTTAAATGGTTTAGGATATCGCCTCAAACGGGTTGCCAAAATTCAACCTCAAAAAAAATTCCTGAAACTGACGCAATCTTTGAGCAATTAGCTATAGTTCATCAAGAAGCAATAGAAGATCCAAGTATTTTACGTTTAAGCTTGGATGCAAAAGCTCGTGTCAATATCGGGTCATTTGACCGTGGTGGTAGAAATCGAGCGCCGACAAAAACTGATGACCATGACTTCCACCCTAAAACAAGCGTGACTCCTTATGGCATATTTCTTCCAGGTCTTGACGAGTTATTTTTATATTTTACAGAATCAAAAGTAACGAGTGATTTTATCGTTGATATTTTAGCAGATTTTTGGTCATCAGAAAGTTGGCGATTTCCCGAAATAAAAACTCTGCTTATTAATCAAGATAATGGAGGAGAAAATAGTTTTCGGCGTACACAATTCATGAAACGAATAGTTGAATTTTCTCAGAAATATCAACTGAATTTACGTTTAGCTTACTACCCTCCCTATCATAGTAAATATAATCCTATCGAACGGACTTGGGCTGTACTAGAAAATTATTGGAATGGGAGCATTTTAGATGAAGTAGAAGCTGCTTTAAATTTTGCTAAGAATATGACTTGGAATGGCAAACATCCTGTTGTTAAACTAGTCACTGAAACTTATGAGCTAGGCGTTAAGCTGAACATTTGAAGCTATGTCAAAAGTTGAGGAGCAAATTAAGCGTTTGACTGATTCAACCCATGAAACTTTCCCGGATTTAGGGAAATGGTTTATTGATATTCACTATGGAGCAACATAGGTTAAAAAAATAGTTATTAAAGTTTTCTTTAGCTATAATTAATAATCAAATAGCACTTTTCAGTCAAGCCAGGAAAGTGCAGATTTTCCATGTGTATAAGGTGAGGTCTTGGGTTGCCAACGGCAACCCAAGACCTCACCTCATTATAATGATTATCATTCTTACTAGTTGTATATTTTATTTCTTGGAAGTCCCATAGTCAATATCTCCTCAGTGGCTGGGCGGACAGCGCGGGCGGGCGTTGGTGTTTATAATGCTACCAAATGGGGTGTCAATGCCGTCTCAGAAGCATTGCGCCAAGAAGTCCACAAAGACAACATCCGCGTCACCATCATCGAACCAGGTTTAGTGGATACGGAAATTGACAGCCAAATAACTGATCCTGTTGCCAAAGAAGGGATCGAAAAACGACGTAAGGCAATTACACCTCTGCAAAGCGAAGACGTTGCGGCTGCGATCGTTTACGCCGTTACCCAACCACCACGCGTTAATGTCAACGAAATCCTCATTCGACCAACGGGACAAGAACACTAAACAAGCATAATTCTTGCTACCGCATCTGGAAAATTGGGGTCTTGCGCTGATTATTTCATGAGAACTGTTGAGGGGTTGATGGCTGAAGGCATTAAAGATAGACAATTACTCTTGTTACGCAAACAAGTATTAGCAAAACGACAAGCGCTCTAGTTAATGGCGATCGCTTTACTTTATCGCCTATTTACGGGCAATAGCCATGATGTGAGCGCTCATCCCCAATATAGAGGGTTCGGTTTCTAACCAACGAATCGCTTCTAAAAGGCGATCGCGCCGACCAAGCTCATTCTAGTGTTCTTGAAAGTTTTGTAATAACCAGCCTGGCCCTTCAATCGCTAAAATCTTTTCAGAATGTAAACCCGCTTCTTCAACCTCTGCTCTGAGTTCTTCTGGATGATGAAAGAAAGTTTTGGTAAAGTAGCGAGGATGGTTGTTTGGGTTGCGGTGTTGACCATCAATCAAATCCTGTTTAACAATCTCTACAAACTCTGGATCATCTAAATGTCCCCGAAATAATCCATCTAAGGTTGAAGCAAAGCGAGAAACTCCCGCAGCAAAAGCAAAACCCCCAGTTTTTAAGATGCGATGAGCTTCATGCAAAGCAATAATCCGATCTGTGCGCTCAGTCAGATGATACAAAGGCCCAAGTAAGAGAATAGCATCAACAGTATTATCCGCCCGATTCAGTTGCCGAGCATCTCCAACTGCCAAACTAGCTAGAGGATATTCTGGTTGAGCTTGTGACAAATGTCGGGCTTGCTCTATGTGCAAAGGAACCGCATCAATGAGATGGACTTCATAGCCCTGTTGAGCAAGCCAAAAAGAATAGACGCCAGCGCCACCGCCAACATCGAAAATCACTGCGGGTGGAGGTGGTAAATAGCGGCTTATAAGTTCTTGGCTTCTGACTAATTCCAGCAAACCTGCACCTTTTGATAATCGGTTTTGCTCCTGACCACTGGCGTAATGGATTAATGCTTCATCTGCAAGCAGATTGTTTAATTCAGATAAATCTGACATCGTGAATCTCAACTTCAATTAAATCATTATCTTTCAGGTTATATAGCTCCCGAAGTTTAACGTCGCAAGCTATCTCAATAATTGTTTTTGGATGATCTCCACTCTCTGTGTTATTTTTGTCTGTTCTTAGGATAAAAGCATCTCTGCTAAATATCTGACAGGGAACAATGCTAACAGAAACAGTCCCTCCATATTCTTCCTTTTCCAGACGAATTACATTTTTCGGGAGGTGGTAAGGTTGTTCTAGCTGAATATTTAAAGTTCCAGGAAAAATTTCATTCCTGTTTTTCTCAAGTAATATTTTTGGAGTTTCTCAATCCAGTAAGAAAAGTTTCCTAAACCACTGACAAATTTACCTTTTAAGATTTTCATATAATATATATTTTTATCTTTTTTGTAAATAGGTTGGTGAATTTTAATTACTATTAATATCGATTAAACATAAATTGTATTCAGTAGCTAGCGATCGCTAAAGTCGTTGCCTCTTGAATAGTTTTCGTAAGGAGTCACGCAGAAATAACTTACCTTCAAAAATCATGGTTTACAGCCGTATTGACAACCGAAAACGGAGTGGCAATTATACCGTCCACAAAAATATCTACGCAGGTTTCGATATAATCCTCACAGCTATAGCTGCCTTGATTGAAATTTGCACTACGGCATAGCATTCCGGCTAATAGCATTCCTTTAAACATATCAACTGCTGGGAATAGATCAAGGTCTGCTCTGACAGTGCCTAATCTCTGACTCGATTGCAGGTAAGCTACCAATTTTTCCCCTAAAGGCTTGGCAGCTTCTTGAATCACTTGTTTTGCTTCCTCTGGATGACGTTTGGCTTCTCCAATGAAGGTACGAATTAAGTCTTCCTGTGCCTCCAGCATAGTATTGTAAAGATGGGCATACTGTCTTAAATCAATTTTTAAATCCTGCGTCCACACTTGGGGGTGTGCAAGGGCTTCTGTCTGGAGTGCCAAGGCGTTTTTGATGACTGCTCCCAAAAGTTGTTCTTTGTTAGCAAAGTGGCGAAATAAAGTCACCTCATTCACACCAGCAACACGAGCTATTTCACGGGTAGTTGCTCCTTGAACACCTAAACTAGCAAATACCTGCGAGGCGGCTTCTATCAAACGTGTACGGGTAAGAGCTGATGACCGGATGGTTTTATTCATTTATGCTAGCAAGTACTTACTTCCATAATATGTTATGTGGAAAAAGCTGCCGCAATTTGAAGAAAAATAATCTTGATACGAGCATTTTTAAAGTTATTGAAAATCTTCTAATATCAGATTAAATTTATTTTGGTGCAATAGTTAATACTTTACTCATTTTAGTAACTGGGACAACTATTCCACTTCTTAAATAATGAGGTGCTCTTTGGATGGCAGTAAATCCTAGCCGTAAATAAAAGCCTTCGGCATAGAGGCTAGCAGTTGTAATTACCTTATTTATACCTTGATTAGTTGCTTCATTGCAAAAATGTTGGACTAAAGCACGCCCGATCCCTTTACCCTGATATTTAGGATGGACATACAGTCCGATAAGTTCATCAACAATAAAACTAGCAAAACCTATTACAACATCTCCCTGGATCGCAACCCAGAAAGTTTCGGTTTTCATACTCTTCAAGATATTTGAACCATCAGGTTTGTCACGGTGATTGCGCCAAGCTAAAAGTTCTTTTCGGGTGTAGAAAGTTGCAGGTAGAGCTTTGATGGCAGCAATATGAATTGCACTCAGCACCCACGCATCTGTTTCTTGGGCAGGCCGAAGAGATATTTCGTTAGCGCTCATAGGTTCAGGGCTGGTATTCAGATTACGTGCCTATTTTACTTTTTAGTATATTATGAGAAATTTTAGTTGCGTAGGTGTAGCCCAATACGGTTTAGTTAAGCAAATTTATCTGTTAAGGCAGGCAGGGGGAGAGAAAAAAGCTTAACTGAACTAGACCTCTTGCAAAAAGCACTTTTGCAAGAGGGGGGAAGGGGACAATACAGAACTTTTCCCCTTCCCCCTTTCCCGACTTATGCAAGAAGTCTATTCAGGTATAGCCCGCACTTCTGCTGCACGTAGCTTGCTTCTCCAAGGAGTACGACAAAGCTGAGTGACCGTCGTAGACATAGCAAGCCATCAACTAAGCAATTCTTAGCTGCTTTACTGACACCCTGTAATTCAATCGATGACAACTTCTAAACTATAAGCTACGGTAATTTGATACGCAAAACCTATAATAAGTTTTAAATACCATTAAGCCTATCGGTAAACCGTATATTATGGATAAAGCAATAAAATAACCAGCTTCAAAATCTGTATTTTGAAGTAATCAAGCAATATCTTTTGATATGTGGCTAATTTTGCGGTGCTTATTTGAATATCTTCTTAAAGCTTGCTGATTAGACTATTTACCAAGCTAGAAGCCATTAGAAATTGAAAAGGAGTGAATGTGATCAACGCCATACAGATTAACGAGAACTTGACAACAACAGGACAAGTTATACCAAAACAGCTTGAGCAAGCTATCCAAGAAGGTTTTAAGTCCGTTCTAAATCTGCGATCGCCAGATGAGCTAGGATTTTCTAAGGATGAGCAAAAAGTAGCGGAAGCATTGGGACTGCATTATACAAATGTTCCACTCAAGGTGGATTTAAAAAATTTAAATGAAGAGGCTATTACCAAAATCCTCACGACACTCGAAGAAATTCCTAAACCAGCAGTGGTACATTGTGCAGCCGGGATGCGATCGACTGGAATTGCGCTGTTAAGTATCGCTATCCAGGAAGGATTAACGCCAGAAGAAACTTTGGAAAAAGCTAAGAATTTGGGTTTTGGATTCTTTGAACACGCTGGTGTTAGTCCCCGGCTGAAGCAATTATTTGTGGACTACGTTAACAAACATGCAAAAGTAGCTGTGTCTACTTGCTGAAACAACGAGTTTGACAAACCTCTCCCTGCTTGAACTGTCGTTATCTGTCCCTCTCCGACTCGGAGAGGGGCGTTTTTGCGTAGTAAGACCTTTTTTTACTCAGATAGACTGCGTTAAGACACTTTACTCTTGCTACTTGGGAGGTTACGAAAGCGTTCCATGAAACGCCAGTCAATCCAATTTTTATAATGCCACAATAGTTTGTGAGGTGGTAAAGTCAAAGCGCCTCTGGTTGCAATTGCTCGTTCGTCTCCTGTACCAATTAAACTCAAATATTGTTTTTGTGGTCTATAGGGTTTGAGCGGCTTACCTAATAAAATTCGCTGCAAATTCTCAAATAAAGGTTTACCTTGCCTAACAGCAAATACCCCAGCTTTCGGACGCGGATGATTTACCATTGTGGCAATATCACCAGCAGCAAATACTTGCGGGTGTGTTTGAGATTGCAACGTATCTTTTACCAAAATAAAACCTTGCTCATCAGTTGCTAGTCCAGCGCTTTTTAACCATTCGGGTGCGGATGCTTGTGTTACCCAGAAAATTTTATTACACTCCACTATTAAGCCAGATTCACATTTAATCTCAAACATTTCTTTAGTTTCGCTGTATAGTGTAGGTGCAACTTTACACACAGTTTCCCCAAGATGTAGCTTAATATCTTGCGCGGTTAAAATTTGCTGAATTTGATGGCGCACTGATGAATGATAATTGGGCATCAGTTCCGTGCCACGCTGGAATAAATGAACTTCAAGATTTTGAATTGGTTGTTGAGTTTGACGTAAAATGCGATGTAAATGAGATTGCATGGACAGCGCCAATTCTACACCGCCAGCGCCACCACCCACGATCGCAATGCTAATTGGTTCTTGAGGATTTTTACCTACAGCTTCAATTAGTTCATACCAATGTTCCAATAGCTGCGATACTGGTTTAGCTGCGATCGCATATTCTGCTGCACCTGATACAGACACTGTAGCTGGAGTGCTGCCAATATCAATAGACAGCACATCAAAATCTACCACAAGTCCATTAGCACAAAGAACTTTGTGATTTTCCAAGTCTAGGGCAACTACTTTGTCAATATACAGATGTGCTTGAGCGAAGTTTGCTAAAGGTGGCAAGTCAATATGACATTCATCGTGACTATAAAATCCGGCAATATGTCCTGGTAACATTCCAGAATAGGCTGTCTTTTTAGCTGCGGTAATTAACGTCAAACGGACACCAGGTAAAGGCTTTCTCCCAAACATTTTCAGGGCAATTGCATGGCTGTGACCGCCACCAATCATCACTAAGTCTTTAACTATAGGCTGTAATTTCTGCTGCATTGAAGTAGTTAATAACAATACTATTTGAGTTGTCAGATTTTTTTGTTGCCTAGCGTATCTGGTAAAAGAAAGCTATCCTTTATAATTAGCATCAATCAAAATTATCATGCTCAGGTTAATTGATAGTGAAGAATGAAGAGTAGTGAGTACAAGTAATTTTTGAAACCTCATTTTATCACTTAGTAATGTTGACAGTAATTATTAATGCTTTTCAGGGCATAAAAAATATTTTACCGACAAATAACGGGCAGCTAGCAAAAATATATCTGAGGATACATGATTTTTATGGAAAAGTTAACCAAACTCAGCAACACTTGCCAAAAGAAAGTTTAAGAATAGCAATTGAAGAACTAGGGAAGAAGACAATAGAAACCAGTCTCGCTGTAATTAATGATTTAGAGCAAATTGCCCAAAATCATGCACAGTACCACTGGGTAATTATGGGCATTCTGACTACTTTTATCCGAGAAAATGCTCCTTATATGCCCCAAGAAAAATTAACGAGTAACCTGTCAACAAAACTTCGTGTAGATATTCAAGCAGCCCTTACCGTTATCGCTAGAAGAGATGTAAACAAAGACCCAGAAAATGAGCAACTTGATTTGAGTCACACGGATATAAGAGGAGCAAATTTAAATAGGGCGAACCTAGAACAGACAAATCTTTATCAAGCTAATCTTGCTGGAGCTAACCTCACAGAAGCTAATCTCGCGGGAGCAATTCTCAGTGCAGCTAACCTAGAAGATACTAACTTATATTTAGCTAACCTAGAAGGAGCAATCCTCAGTGCAGCTAGTCTAAAAGGAGCTAACCTCGAAGGGGCTAACCTCCATTGTGCAAGCTTGTATTTAGCTAGGCTGAATGGGGCAGTTCTTAATGATGCCATACTCGACGGGGCAAACCTTAGAGAAGCTAAATTCTCTGAATAAAACACTGGTATCGCAAGGCGGATAGCCTAATCAAAAGACCTCTCCCTGGTTTTACTACGTAAAACCGTCCCTCTCCGAGCCGGAGAGGGACAGACTTGAATTTTAAGTTAAGGCAGGGAGAGGTTCTGTCATTAACTAGTTAATTGAGTGTCTTGGCACCTATTATAATTTTCTGCTAAATGCTATACTATTTTTCCTCAACATCTAAGTAATAATTCTAGGTTGTAAGGAAAATCGTTACCATGTCTTCTAAAAAGACAGACGCTCTTTTGAATTGCTTGATAACTATAACAGTTATATTTGGCTTCTCATTGACTGTAATTTTTTTTGTTTTATCCAGTATTAAAGAATTGTCAGTTCAGGAAAAAATTCAGTATAGAAACCAAGCATTAACAACTACTGCAATAGTTTTTCTGGCATCGGCAGTTATGTTTAATACTTATTATGCAGCAAAGCGGGCCCAAGCGATGCAGCAAAATGCGATCGCATCTGAGAAAAACCTGGAAATTGGCATTCAAAATGCAAAAGTTAATCAAGACAGATTGATTTCAGAGCGCTTTATGGGAGCAATTGCCCAGCTTGGTCATGAAAAAATTGAAACCCGGACAGGCGCAATTTATGCATTAGAAAGAGTTGCTCAGGATTTTTCCAAAGAACATTGGACAATTATGGAAATTCTCACTGCCTTTGTGCGAGAGAATACACCTATCCAGCAGGTAAAGGTAGAGCAACAAAACCCAGAATATCAAGAAGCAGCTTACTCAGGTAGGCACAGAGGTGGGTTCCCTCCGACACAGCAGTTGGAGCAAAACCTTCATGAAGAATTTCCAAAAATCCGCACTGATATTCAAGCAGCTTTAACTGTCATTGGCAGACGTAATTTACTCGAAGACCCAAAAGATCAAAAACTTGATTTACGTAATATCGACATTAGAAAGGCAGACTTGCTAGGAGTTAATCTGCAACAAGCAGACTTACGTGGCTCTGACTTGAGTGGCGCTGACCTCCGGGGAGCAGACTTGAGTGAGGCTGACTTAAACGGCGCTAAACTCGTGAGGTCTAATCTCTATGAAACCAAATTACTAAAAGCTAGCCTTTGTGGAGCAAACCTCTGTTGGGCTAATCTCAACCGCGCTAATCTCAGTGGGGCAAACATGCGTTCAGCCAACCTCTCTGGAGCAAGTCTGCGTGTAGCTAATCTGCAAGGAGCAAACCTCTATAAAGCTAACTTACAACAAGCGACCTTAAAAATGACCGACCTCTCAGGGGCAAAGTTATTTTTAGCTAACTTGCAAGGAGCAAAATTGGGTAAATCCAATCTGTACATGACGGGTTTGATTGGTGCTAACCTCTCAGGGGCTAACTTAAATGGAGCCAACCTTTCTGGGGCTAATTTGAATGCAGCCAAACTCCACCAAACAGAAGTCTATTTTGCCAACCTTTCAGAAGCCAGTTTAACGGAAGCTGACCTTTATCAAGCTAACCTCATCGGAGCTAACCTGTATAGGGCGACTTTTTATCAAGCTAACCTGACTCAGGCAAACCTCATGGGAGCTAACTTTTCAGAAGCTGACCTTAGTGATGTCAAACTGGAAGGGACAATTTTAACAGGGGCGAAAAACTTAGAGTTGCAGCAGATTGAAAAAGCACTTGGCGATCGCACTACTCGTCTACCTGATTATATAGAACCACCGACAGATTGGCGACAATCAAGTTGAGTTCTCACAGCATCATTAGTTATTTGGGCGCATTCTACCAGTTTCACTTAGTGCTATAGTTTCTACCAAAAGTCTCCATAATAATTTTGGAGATGAAGAAGAAAGCTATGTCTAATAACAACACAGACATACCGAAAAATTTGTTTATAATTCTAATTTTATTTATTGCATTATTTATTCATTTAGCGAAAAACAAGAAATAGATGAAAGTACTACCGCCGTCTATCGCTTGTAGGAGAATATAGAAGAGAATAATCTTGCCTACAGTATTAATAAATCTTAAGGGAAAAACTATGCAATCAGCTTTACGTATCACAACCAAAGTTTTACCAGGAAACAAAATAGAAATTGAAATTCCAGAAGCTGAAATAGGCGATAGCGTTGATGTATTTGTGATATTACCAGAAAAAGCTGAACCAAAACATCGTTCTGTACTGGACATTATAGAAGAAAGCCGTAGGAGACACCCTTCTCGAACTGCTGAGGATATAGAAAAACAACTACAAGAAGAACGCTTATCATGGGACAGCTAATGCTTCCAACAAGTGGCTCTATTTATATAGATACTTCGGTGGCTATTTATACTATTGAAGGCAACCCTGATTATTACTCTCTTCTGAAACCACTATGGTTTAAGTTTTATGCCGGAGAAATTCAAATCATCAGCAGTGAACTAATATTAATGGAGGTTTTAGTTGTTCCATTACGTAATGGTAATAAATCTTTAGTAGCAGACTATGAAGAACTATTATTGTCATCTCAAGTGCAGTTAATTCCTATGAGTCAATTAATACTACGACAAGCTGCAAATATTCGGGCTACAAGTAACCTTAAAACACCCGATGCTATTCATGCTGCAACAGCTTTATCTGTTAATTCTAACCAATTTATTACCAACGATAAAGGCTTTCGTAATGTTCCTGGTTTACCTGTTATTACCCTCAGTGAAGTTTTAGCATCTTGAACAATGCCTACCCACTATATAATTCACGACCGCAATCAAAAATCAAAAAGTTACGGAACTGAGGCAAAAACCCTTTAAAATTCTCTTACTTTGCGCTCTTTGCGTCTTTCTCTAACTAGACGTTGCGCGAATGCAATTCGTTAAAAAAATAAATCGTCTAAAATTGCCAGACTTCACGGGAGCCGAAAATCTAGAACAACAGCAGATTGAATTGGCAAAAGGCGATCGCACAACAATCTTACCGGAAAAAAGCTTAAGTTTCACCTTCAGAACCTCAACGTTGAGGCTCACCCTAAGACTGTGGATGCTTGCCAAGAAATCTCCAATAAACCTGTCAATAGTTTTACTATTTCCTTATTTTTAATACTTTCGTTTCTATAACGAGCCTGCAAATTTTGCAGAATTTTTATTTCCTGTTGAGGGGTAAGCAGATTAGCTAATTTTATGCAAGACAACTGAAAAACTCTACGCAATTGTGCTTGTTCTTGAGAAGAAAGATTCATTGCACAGAAAGCATCTCTAAAATTTCCACCTTCTTCTAAGATACTTTCAAACTGACTTTGCTGTGTAGAAGTTAAAATTTTGTTAATTTGAAAGCGAATCTCATGGTGAAGCTGAACTAAGTGTACTTCTTGTTCTGGAAATATTTCTGTCCCTACTAGTAAAGGAAATAGATCCGCTAAAACTTTATAAGTATGAGTTTGGATATTAACTGGAGTAGTTGCAAAAGAAATAACCACTGATTTGGTCACGAGTGAGCTAAATTTAGTTTTCATTAAATATCCTTTTAGTATTTATTCTTGGCAAAACAGCCCTATATAAGCTTTTACAAAGATTCGGTTGAAGCACTCTCCCATTAGGCCAGGGCTTACGCAATCTAATGTCCATGTTGACAAGACACGATAGTTAGTTAAAGGCGTTATAGTTTGTGCTTGTATTTAGATAAATATTGAGAAAGCTATCTCTTTAAAGAAAAATAAATGTTTTTTACAACCATCACGGGTCATCGGCTGTAAACAACTTTCATGCAACTTGTGGAAAAGAAACAGGCTCAGGTAGATGAAATATCTATCTAAAGATAGTTTCATTGAAAAATATCTCTAATACAACTATCTTTAGGTACTTGACAAAAAACAAAATGCTACTTCTTTTTTTGCTGTGCTAATTGAATTTTTCTGGTTTTAACTTCTAAATGCTGGATACTTACGGTATCCCCCTTCCCTCTGTTTAGTAGAGAAAGATGATATATAGGACTTACGCAAAAATTGCTAAAAAGCTTAATTTCTCGAACCGCCAAGACGCCAAGAGCGCCGAGAATTCGTAGAGTGTGCGTAAGTCCTAATATAGAATCATTTGCTCTCTTATCGCACTGTCAATAAGAGGAAAAGAGGCAGCGAAACTCAACTTACTGGTATAACCTGAGAAATATTCCCTAAGCAGGAGATAAACAATAAGACACCTGTCCTATGCTAGTCATTGCTATGGGGATAGAAAAAGGAGATGTCTGTCAGAAAGCGGCTAGAGATTTTAGATTTAATTCGAGAGCTTCGGCAATAACTCAATTTTTCTCAGAAATAGTTTGCTGCTAGATTAAAAGTTTCATTCAAAACAGTCAATCGTTGAGAAAATGGGTATACAGTGCCTTCACGGATAGCGCTAAAACGAATAAAAGAAATGTTACGGCAGATGGGTGAACCCGGCAAAAGCCTGCTAAACCAGTATTTTCCAAAAGCAGAGTAGGGTTATGGCTCATAAAGTGAGGGCATCGGAACCTAAAAACATCTTTGCTGGCGGTAGAGAGCAACTGCTGCAATATACTCTTGCTTTACTGTGCGTTGCTTTAGGACTGGGGGCAACTCTGCTGCTCAAAACATACCTCACGCCAACGCCTGCGGCGCTGTTTTTTGCTGCGGTGATGGTGAGTGCCTGGTACGGTGGCTTGGGGCCGGGGTTACTTGCTACCGTTTTGTCTACTTTGGCAATCAATTACTTCTTTTTTAAGCCAGTTTATTCGCTAAACATTATAAATATCAACTTTTTAGTCCCGTTGCTTGTGTTCATGTTGACAGCAGGGTTAATCAGCTTGCTCAACGAATCACGCCGCACAGCCCAACGGAAAGCTGAGATCAACCTGAAGTCACTACGCGAAAGCGAGGCAAGATTTGGTCGCTTAACAGAGTCCAATATTATTGGGGTAATTGTGGCTGATCTGAACGGCTTAATCATTGAAGCCAATGATGCCTTTCTACAAATGCTTAATTATACACGCGAGGATTTGCGCTCTCGTAGAATTCGCTGGGGCGAGATTACTCCACCCGAATACATTGAAGTGAGTGAGCAAGCAATTAAAGAACTTAGAATTACTGGAAGTTGTAAGGCATTTGAGCAAGAATACATCCGCAAAGATGGCTCTCAAGTTCCCGTCTTAATTGGCTTTGCCAAGCAAGGAGATAGGACAATCATTGGTTTTGTTCTTGACTTGAGCCAACGGCAAGCTGCGCTACGCGATCGCAAACAAGCAGAAGTTTCCCAAAGCATTTTGCAAATGCTCTTAGAACACGTCCCAGAGGGAATTACGATCGCTGGTGGCCCCCCTGATTTCCCGATCATTGCCAACAGCAAACTCGCGCAAGAGCTTTTGGGCAGACCTGGTGAGTCCCTCGTTGGTATGACTTCTGGCAATTACGTTCAGTCCATCGGTCTGTTTTTAGCTGATGGTGTAACGCGCCTTACCCTAGAGCAATTGCCTTTATACCGTGCTACGCGCGACGGTGAAACAATCCGCGATGAGGAATGCATCATTGAACGTCCTGATGGAACTCGGATTACAGCGATCGCTAATGTAGTACCGATTCGGAATTCCCAAAGTCAGATTATTGGTGCAATCGATTGCTGGCGTGACATCACCAACCGCAAGCAAATGGAGGAGACACTGCGGCAACGAGAAACGGAACTGCGCTTAATTACAGATACGCTGCCAGTTTTGATTTCCTTTGTAGATTCAGAACAACGTTACCGCTTCAACAACCGAGCATATCAAGAATGGTTTGGGCATTCGACAGCAGAAGTTTATGGAAAGTATCTTTGGGAAGTTTTGGGTGAACCCGCATATCAAGTAGTTCGTCCTTATGTGGAACAAGTACTCGCAGGAGAGCAGGTCACTTTTGAAAGTCAAGTTCCTTATCAAGATGGCGGCACACGTTATATAAATGCTATTTATGTTCCCCAGTTTAATCAACAGGGAACCGTTGAAGGGTATGCGGCGTTAATCACTGACATTAGCGAACAACATGTTGCGCTACACGATCGCAATCTGGCACAAGAAACGCTACGTGATAGCGAGGAGCGATACCGAATTTTAACAGAAGTGTCGCCCCAGGCTATTTGGATGGGTGATAGTCACAATGGTATTACTTATTGCAATCAATACTGGTTTGATTACAGTGGATTGACAATGGAGCAGACGGCTGGGTATGGCTGGATTGATATCATTCACCCCAATGACCGCGATCGCGTCTTTAAAACTTCGATGCAGGCTGTTGCCAACGGTACAAACTACGAAGCAGAAATTCGCTTCCGTCGAGTTTCTGATGGTAGCTATCGTTGGCATCTTGTCCGGGGTTTGCCATTTCGAGATGCAGGCGGACAGATTATCAAGTGGGTAGGCATCGCCAGCGACATTCACGATCGCAAAGTTGCCGAAGCCGCCCTGCAACAACTCAACGAAATGCTAGAGCAACGGATTCAAGAGCGCACAGCCCAACTCGAAGCCGCCAATAAAGAACTCGAATCTTTTTCTTATTCAGTATCTCACGACTTGCGATCGCCGCTTCGCCACATCGCCGGATTTATAGAATTGCTTCAGAAGCGGCATAGTTCAACAAATATATTAGATGAAACAAGTCAGCGTTATTTAAGAATAATTGCAGAAACTAGCAAACAGGCAGGAATACTCATAGATGAGTTGCTCACATTTTCTCGCATGGGGCGCACCGAAATGCGCTACATCAATATTAATATGGAGCAACTAGTGGAAGAAATAAAACGTGATTTGCAAATTCAAACCTCAAGACGCACAATCAATTGGCACATAGAATCACTGCCAGAAGTGCAAGCTGACCCTTCCATGCTGCGGCTCGTGCTTCGCAACCTCATAGACAATGCCGTAAAATATTCCCAGACTCGAAACCCAGCAGAAATCACTGTTGGCAGTATTGACAATGAAAACGAAGTTGTCTTTTTTGTACAAGATAACGGCGTAGGCTTTAATATGCAATATGTTCACAAGCTATTCGGAGTATTTCAACGCCTGCATAGCGACCCAAAATTTGAAGGCACTGGTGTTGGATTGGCAAACGTGCAACGCATTATTCATCGGCATAATGGTCGAGTCTGGGCAGAGGCTATAGTTGACAATGGAGCCACCTTCTATTTTTCACTACCTAAGTTGCCAAAGAAGGAGGGCGAATGAAAGAACTTAAGCGAATTCTGCTAATTGAAGACAGTGCCAACGATGCAGAATTAATATTGGCCGCTTTATCAGAAAATCATCTCGCCAACGAAGTAGTGGTACTGCGTGATGGAGAGGAAGCACTAGATTATCTCTACCGTCGGGGGCTGTTTAGGTTGCGGATGGAAGGGCATCCGGTTGTGGTGCTGCTCGATTTAAAACTACCTAAAATCGATGGATTAGAAGTGCTGACAGAATTAAAATCAGACCCAATAATGCGAGTGATTCCAGTGGTAGTGCTAACTTCTTCCCGTGAGGAGCCAGACTTAGTTCGATGCTATGAGTTAGGCGTTAATGCTTATGTGGTCAAACCTCTTGATTACCATGAGTTTGCCGATGCTATCAAAGGTGTGGGACTGTTTTGGGCAGTCATTAATCAGCCCCCTGTTGGCGCTCTACCTTCAGCACCTAATCGTCAACAGGAGAAGAACTAATGAATCTACTCCGTTTCTTGCTTTTAGAAGACAGTTTGTTAGATGCAGAGCTTACCGAAGCGAAGTTAACCGAAGGCGGAATTAATTGTGAATTAATACGAGTTGAAACTGGTGCTGATTTCTTGGCTGCTTTGGAAGCAGAGACTTTCGATTTAATTCTCGCCGATTATGCCCTGCCATCTTTTGATGGAATTTCGGCTTTAGAAATTGCCCAAAATCAATGTCCAGAGATTCCTTTTATCTTTGTTTCTGCCGCGCTGGGTGAAGAATTAGCGATCGAGGCTTTGAAGAATGGTGCAACCGATTATGTATTAAAGCAACGATTAGGGCGGTTAGTTCCCTCAGTGCAACGGGCATTGCGGGAAGCTAAGGAGCGCCGGGAGCGCCAGCAAGCGGAGGAGTCGTTACAGAAGAGTGAAGCCAAGTATCGCCGAATTGTTGATACCTCCTATGAGGGAATTTGGATGATTGACTCTCAATCACGAACAGAGTTTGTAAATCAACGGCTCTGTGAGATGTTGGGCTATCCGCCAGAAGAAATGCTTGGTCGTTCTATGTTTTATTTTATCGATCGGGTTGATGGAGTAGCAGCCGAAGAGAAACTGGAGTGGCACAAGCAAGAAGGGAGTGATCTTAAAGAAGCTCGATTGCGTTGCAAAGATGGTTCGTATATTTGGACACTGATTTCTGCTAGAGCGATTTTGAATGAACAAAATGAGTTCTTAGGTGCGATCGCTATGTTAACTGATATCACTGATCGCAAGCGCACCGAATCAGAACGCGATCGCCTTTTGCAACTTGAGCAAACAGCAAGGGCCGAAGCAGAGGCTGCGAACCGAATCAAAGATGAGTTTCTAGCAGTACTTTCCCATGAATTGCGATCGCCACTGAATCCGATTATCGGCTGGACAAAACTGTTGCAGAGCCGTAAATTTGATGAGATATCACTTAAAAAAGCCCTTCAAACTATTGAGCGCAATGCCAAGTTACAAGCTGAACTAATTGAAGATTTGCTGGATGTTTCTCGCATCCTCCAAGGCAAACTCAACCTCAACATGATGCCAGTCAATCTGGCATCCACTATTGAAGCCGCAATGGAAACAGTGCGTTTAGCAGCAGAAGCAAAAACCATTCAGATTGAGACGGTGCTTGATCCGCAGGGGAAAGTTTTGGGTGATTCAGCCCGTTTACAGCAAGTCTTTTGGAACCTGTTATCGAATGCCGTCAAGTTTACAGCGACTGGTGGAAAAGTAAATGTGCTATTGGAGTGCATCGATGCTCAAGTGCAGATTACTGTCAGCGATACAGGCAAAGGTATTGATCCTGATTTTCTACCTCATGTGTTTGACTATTTCCGTCAAGGTGACGGTACAACAACTAGAAAGTTTGGTGGGCTAGGGTTAGGTTTAGCGATCGCTCGTCACTTGGTGGAAATGCACGGTGGAACGATTTGGGTCGAAAGTCTTGGCGAGGACAAAGGAGCTATCTTCACAGTTAAGTTACCACGGCTCAAGGAATCTGCAACAATCAAGGATGACATGAATAGTGATTCCTCAACTGCCGTTTTTGCCGCTTCTCCCCTCATGGGTTTACAAGTCTTGATTGTAGATGACAATGCTGATACCCGCGACTTTTTCAGCTTTGTGCTGGAACAGTTTGGAGCGATCGTCACCACAGCAGCATCAGGAGATGAAGCATTACAAGCGCTAACACAATCAAAGCCAGATATCTTACTTAGCGATATTGGAATGCCAGAGATGAACGGCTATATGCTGATCAAACAGGTGCGGACTCTAGAAGCAAAAATAGGTGAAAAACAGATTCCAGCGATCGCTCTGACTGCTTATGCAGGCGAAATCAATCAGCAGCAAGCACTAAAAGCAGGCTTTCAACAGTACATCGTTAAACCTGTAGCACCAGAGGAATTGCTCACGGCGATTTCTAATCTAG
This sequence comes from Nostoc commune NIES-4072, assembly GCF_003113895.1. NCBI lineage: Bacteria > Bacillati > Cyanobacteriota > Cyanophyceae > Nostocales > Nostocaceae > Nostoc > Nostoc commune. The sequence continues at coordinate 2,008,765 of NZ_BDUD01000001.1, forward strand.
TCCAATCTACTTAGGGGTTGCTGAAAAAGTATGAAAAAGCAATCTTAAGGGTTGACTAGTTATTCAAGCAAAATCAAAGATAAGCTTTTCTTGTTTATAACTAATAAAATCATAATTTTCAGTTATACGGAACTGCAAAAAAGGTGCAGTTTTCAAAAATAGACATAAAAAAGCATAAAACACCCGCGACAGGTGAGTAGAAAGATTCATCACTAGAAAAGTAATAGCAATTGCAGTTTCAGAAGTGTGGGAAAGTTTCGCCATCACTCGATTGAGGCTAAACCTTCTTTTAGCTTGCCCAAATTTTCCTTCAATACAATTACGAATTCTCTCAGATTCTAAATCTTGTTTCTTTTTTTCTTTACTAACATTGGCTGGTGGTCTTCCCAAAGGAGGACCACTCATGATAATACCTCTTCCTTTGCACCAAGCTCTATTCTCTCTTGTGCGATAAATTTTATCTACATGAACCGATTCTGGATAATAGCCAGTATAGTTTTTATATGCTTCTACTTGTGATTTTAAGTCTCCTGATTCATTAAAATTATCCCAACTAATATGGTCTAAAAATACATACCCATCAAAATAACTAGCTGATAATTTTGCCCCAAATTCCACGGCTTTCCCAGCTTTTCCACGGACAATTGGGCGGATATGTGGTTGGCTTAAACTAACGATTCGGTCATCAATACTCTGTTTTTTATTTTCATACAACCATAGTTGTTGACGATAAACTTCTACAACTACAAGCAACATTTTATATTGTTTAGTACTTAGTTTTTCTAGAGTTGCTCCCGATCTGATTAGCTGGTCAATATGAGATAAGTTTCTTTTGATATATTGAAGCTGCTTTTTAATCGCTTTTTTCCTATCTTTTTGGGATACACGACGTTTTTTAGCGACTTCTAAGTAGTTTTTTCTCGCTATTTCCCGATAAGTCCTTGGTTTTTTCTCTAATGTACCTTTTATCTGTTCATAAAGAAGGTCTATTATTCGTTCTGTCTGTTTTCTTGCTTGATTTAATAGCTCGAAATCTGTTGGATAGCTGATGTCTGCTGGCGCACAAGTCGCATCTAATATTAATTTTCCCCGATTTTTCGGCGTGTTATCTTCTTTTTCTAATTCTTCTATTTTTTTTTGAGTTGATTCAGTTGATTCAGTTGATTCAGTTGCTAAAGTCGAAGATGTTGTCTCTAGCATCCTTTTAACAGTTTCTTGATTTACTTTGTTTACTAAGTCTGCACTAATTCTTTCACGAAAATGGACTAGCATAGATGGATCAAATGGAGCTTCATTAATATAAGATGATATTCCTATGAAGTACTGTAGATAAGGGTTTTCTTTAATTTGTTCTACTGTTTCTCTGTCGCTTATTCCTAGTTTTTCTTTGATTATTAATGCGCCTAATGCCACCCGAAATGATTTTGCTGGCGCTCCCATCTCTGCCGAAAAAAATGAAGAATATTCCTCTTCAAATTCCGCCCACGGTATTAAATCAGCCATAATTACCCAACGATTATCTTCTGATAATTTTCCTTCAAACGGAAGTTCAAAGTTTTCTGGTGGGATTGTAGTTTGCTCCTGCTTTCGGTACATGGTTACTAATGACACACTTTAGTCCTGCTAGTCACGGTGATGCAAGGATTTTGGGTTATTTTACCCTCAACTCTTGCACCTGAATATCTTTCTTTGGTCTGATAATCTAGAGACTGTAACCTTTTCTTTTTTTTCAGCAACCCCTACTTAGGTGTTTGCGCTCAACCTGAGTAATTAGATGAACCTCATTAATGTTAAATTTTTTAAAATATTGTTCATAGGTAATACAAACGTTTCAATTGCGTGGAATAGCTTCGCTTCAGGCACAACCATCTTATGTCTCTACCACTATCCAGCGCACTTCAGAGGATGTTTGAAAAATAACTTATCGAAGATTTCATAGATAATTTCTATGAAGTAGATTTAAGGCTCTGTCAAGTAGTTACGTGTTTGTACTCTATCATAACCTTGAATATCGTCTTAAAATCAACCTAAATTTACTTCCGTAAGGAGTCAGATATGAAGACTTATGACATGTCTCTCATAAAGACAAATGGACTCACGACTTTTTTGGTATTTCTCTCAATTATATTTATTTTCACATTAACTCTAATTTTTTCATTCTTTGAAAACATTGCAGGATTTTCAAATCAAGAAAAAATAGAATATATTAATCAAGCATTAATCATTATTGCCATAATCATTGGAGGATTAGCATTAATTATTAATGCTTACTATACTTCCAGGCTCTCTTTTAGTGACAATCAGAGTGTGTTAAACAAATTCCTTTCTGGCACACTAGCTTGGGATAACAACACTGTAACTGACACTAATAACACCCAAGAAACTTTAGAAGAAATTGTTCCAGAACGTTTTTCTAAAGCGATTGAACAGTTGGGAAATGAGAAGATTGAAACGCGGTTTGCCGCAATTTATGCTTTAGAGCGAATTGCCAGAGATTCTCACAAAGACCATTGGACAATTATGGAAATTCTCGCTGCATTTATCCGCGAGAATGCCCCAATAAATCAGAAATATGAGGATGAGTTACAGCACTCATCAAAACTTCCTACAGATATTCAAACAGCGTTGACTGTCATTGGACGGCGCGATTCACATAAAGATCCGGTAAATCAGAAACTAGATTTACGCAATACAGACCTCAGTAATGCAGACTTAACCGAAGCAAACCTCTCTAGGGCAATTCTCGTTGGAGCCAACTTGCAATGGGTCAATTTTACCCGAGCAAATCTTTCAGAGACAGACTTATCAATAACCTATCTTTGTGGATCAATTTTCTATGAAGCCAACCTGCAAAAAGCAATGCTCCCAGAAGCCAATCTCCAAGGCGTAGTCCTCAGAAAAGCGAACCTCTCAAAGGCAACCCTTTACGACGCCAACTTGGAAGGGGCAATCCTTTGTGATGCCAAATTAGAAGGAGCAATACTTTGTGGTGCAAATTTAGAAGGAGCAATCCTTTGTGATGCCAACTTGGAAGGAGTAAACCTTGAGGATAGCAACCTTCAAGATGCAAATCTAATTGGTAGTAACTTGCAAAATGCAAAGCTTGCTGGAGCTAACTTAGAAGCTGTGTTACTCAGTACAGCTAACCTGCAAGATGCTAACTTCCAAGAAGCTAACCTCTCTAGAGCAAACTTGAGCGGATGTGAAAACCTTGAATTACAACAGATTGAACAGGCACTTGGCGATCGCACCACAATCTTACCAGAAAACTTTAAAATACCCAGAAGCTGGAAGTAACAAAAAGCTAAAGTTTCAGTCAATTAAGCCTTTTGTTATAACCCGCTTGCGCGGGTTTTTTTGTATAGGCGCGGTTTCTACCAACCCTTTGAACTGTGGGAATCATAAGTTATTGGTAGCAAACGGATTGTCAAATTTAAAAGACAATTCGGAAAAATAGCTTTCAGTAGTCAAATATATCACTCAAATTTATATAAATCTCAAATTTAAAGATATTATTTATAAATTAGAATTAATTTGTTTGTATTTTCTGACAAAAATATTATTTGGACTGAATTTATCTCTAATTGTTGGCGCTGTTACAACCCGCGACTTTGAAAACATTTACTATACCTGAGTACTTTAAAAAAACAAAAGTATTTCATTAAAAACATAAGTCTATTAATACTGAAGAGTGATTTGTTGTTATCCCAGCTAAATCGCATTAGCTTGGTAAAATATCAACAATTACCATTTTTAATGAATTCAGAATCGAAAGATTAACAATAACTATTTAGTTTTTTCTGCGCCACTAGTTAAGAGGTAATCTATGGTGCGAAACTCAAAGCTAGGGTACAGAACATTCCCTAAGTCTATTCTGCGTCTATCCGTTGGTATAGGTATAATTGCATTTTTATCAATTGGCGGAATAAGTTTTTATATACTAAAAAACTGGCAAAATTATGCAAATTCAGAAGCACAAGTGCCAGCAACACAATTGCCACAGTTACAAACGGTAACAGCTTTAGGGCGGATTGAACCACAGGGAAAAGTAATTAAACTCTCTGCTGCGGTGTCTGCCGAAGGAAGTCGGGTAGAAAAGTTGTTAGTGAAGGAGGGGGATAGGGTAAAAGCAGGACAGGTGATTGCGATTTTGAACAGTAGCGATCGCTTGCAAGCAGAATTAGAAGAGGCACAAGAACAAGTAAAAGTAGCCCAGGCAAACCTAAACCGCACCCAAGCAGGTGCTAAACCCGGTGAAATTGCCGCCCAAAAAGCTGCGATCGCTCGCTTAGAAGCAGAACGCCAAGGTGATATTAATGCCCAAGCAGCGACAATTGAGCGATTTCAAGCCGAAGTGGGTAACGCCCAAGCAGAAGACGAACGGTATCAGCAGCTATATCAACAGGGCGCAATTTCCGCTTCCCAACGAGATAATAAGCGTTTAAACTTGGAAACCGCTCAAAAAAGCCTGCAAGAAGCACAAGCACAGTTAAATCGGACTCAATCAACAAGCCAGCAAAAGATTAAAGAAGCCACAGCAACACTCGATGAAATCGCCGAAGTGCCAGGAGTGGATATAAAAGCTGCCCAAGCCGAGGTCAATCGTACCATAGCAGCCATGAATCTGGCAAAAGTAAATTTAAAACAGGCCGAAGTGCGATCGCCTCAAAATGGACAGGTATTTGAGATCCATACCCATCCTGGCGAATTAATATCAAATGATGGCATTGCTGATATCGGACAAACCAACCAGATGTATGTGATAGCCGAAGTCTACGAAAGCGATATCGACAAAGTGCGTTCAGGGCAGCAAGTGCGAGTCTTTGGTGATTCCCTCGCCATTGAATTACAGGGAATCGTAGATCGTAAAGGCTTACAAGTGCGGCGTCAGAATGTCATTAACACAGATCCTGCTAACAATATCGATAACAGAGTAGTCGAAGTCCATATCCGACTAGATGAAGCCTCCAGTCAAAAAGCTGCCACCTTAACCAATATGCAAGTTAAGGCAGTAATTGAATTGGGAATAGGGAATAGTGAATTGGGCATTGGTTTAAGTTATTCTCCATCTCCCCCTGCCCCCATTCCCCACTCCCCACTCCCCACTCCCCCCTTTTTATAATGTGATTAAACAACTGCGACGCCGAACCCCTCTTGGATGGCTGCAATTGAATCATGAAAAAAGCCGTCTTTTAGTGGCATTATCAGGAATTGCCTTTGCGGATCTTCTCATGTTCATGCAACTGGGCTTTCAGACTGCGCTGTATGACAGTAACACTAGACTGCATCGCAGTTTGCAAGCAGACATTGTTTTAACCAGCCCCCAAGCCCGTAACTTGCCAAGCTTGTCTACATTTTCTCGGCGGCGACTTTACCAAGCAATGGATATACCAGGGGTGAAGTCAGCAGAACCAATGTATTTCAACAATACAATCTGGAAAAATCCCCAAACACACCGTGAGGCGGGGGTGTTAGTTATTGGTTTTAATCCAGATAAGCCAGCCTTTGATTTACCAGATGTTAACCAGCAATTGCAGACAATTAAGCTGCCAGGTGCTGTCTTGTTCGATCGTGGTGCTAGAGGAGATTATCAAAAAGCGATCGCTCAAATTGACCAAGGTAAAACCCTAACCACCGAAATAGAACGGCGCACAATTACCATTAGTGGCTTATTTCAAGTCGGCGCTTCCTTTGGTTCTGATGGCAATTTGATTACCAGCGATCAAAACTTTTTGCGGCTATTTTCTGGGCGACAGTCCAGCAGTGTCAGTTTAGGTTTGATAAAGGTAAAACCAGGTTATGACCCGAAAAAGGTAGCAGCAACATTGAAAGCCTATCTAAAAGATGATGTCATAGTCTTAACCCACGCCGAATTTATAGAATTTGAGAACAACTTCTGGAGAACAAATTCCCCAATTGGCTTTATTTTCAGCCTGGGTGTATCGATGGGCTTTGTGGTGGGCGTGATTATCGTTTATCAAGTCCTTTCCACCGATGTTAATGCCCACGTTCGGGAATACGCCACCTTCAAAGCAATGGGATATCGCAATTACTATCTACTAGGTGTGGTGCTTGAAGAATCGTTAATATTAGCAGCACTGGGTTTTTTCCCTGGCTTGGGAGTATCCTTAGCACTTTACCAACTGACTCGCAGTGCCACAAATTTACCCATGTACATGACTGCGATTCGAGCATTGCAGGTATTACTGCTGACCATAATTATGTGTGCAATTTCCGGTGCGATCGCCACCCGCAAACTCCAAGCCGCCGATCCTGCTGATATGTTTTAGAACTAGGGGAGTGGGGAGTAGGGAAGAATGTCTTACAACTCCCCATTCCCCATTCCCCATTCCCCATTCCCCATTCCCCATTCCCCACTCCCCACCCCCCAAATATGCTTCCCGTCATCTCCATCCAGAATCTCGACCACCATTTTGGTCAAGGCTCACTCCGTAAGCAAGTTTTATCTAACATCAACTTGGAGATTAACGCCGGTGAAATTATTATTATGACTGGGCCTTCTGGTTCTGGAAAGACTACCTTGCTGACCTTAGTAGGTGGATTACGTTCTACCCAATCTGGTAGTTTGCGGGTATTGGGACGAGAACTATGTGGTGCTAGTGCTGAACAACTAGTACAGGCGCGACGCCGTAACGGTTATATTTTCCAATCACATAACTTGCATGGTAGTTTAACAGCACTCCAAAACGTCAAAATGGCTTTGGAATTGCATAAACATCTTGGCTTAAAAAAGATGCTAGCTAGGTCAGCCCAAATGCTAGAACACGTAGGATTAGGAAATCATTTGCATTACTATCCTGATAAACTGTCTGGGGGACAAAAACAACGAGTAGCGATCGCTCGTGCCTTAGTTAGTCATCCTCAAATAATCCTAGCCGATGAACCCACAGCCGCCCTTGACAGTCAATCGGGACGAGATGTAGTCAATCTCATGCAAAAACTAGCAAAAGAACAAGGCTGTACCATCTTGATGGTTACTCATGACAACCGCATCCTAGATGTAGCTGATCGCATCGTTCACATGGAAGATGGCAAACTCAAGCCAAAAGCAAAACTATCAGTTTAGAGTTGATAAGCTTTTATTTCTCTAGCTTCTCAACTCGGAATCAGAAAATTTTAGGTAAAATCACTGTTATTTTACACTCGACACCCCATATCAATATTAGTAATATCTGTTACGAATGTATAAACGAGGATTAAGATTAGATAAGCTAAAAATCCTAGAAATAATTTATACGATCCATCAATAAAATCTATGATAGGGTGGGCATGTTGTCCACCCTAATTGTGCAAATTAAATGCTCAACAGCTTACCAAAGCTAGCTTTGCCTAAATCTTCTGGGGTTATTTCTGACGCTTTCCCCTTGCTCTTACTTTATCTGGTTTAGTAATTTAACTACACCAACTTTAACCTAACAGTGTACTATGAGTGTCCAGTTGGACAAGTGTCCAACTGATGGATTTCCCAATATTTGTGGTTTTCAACAACATCTACTTCAAACAGGAAACATTAGTAGAAATAAGCTAGTCTATTTTGCAACACAAGCAAGGGATTTTTGCAGCTCTATGATTATTGAGAATAGCGCTAGTAGTTTAAACAAGAAGTTGCTCGGTTTTAATGTCAAAGCAATAAATGTGTTAAAGGGAATATTTGCTGTTCTCCCTTTAACCTTGGCATTGCCTGTAGATGCTTTACAAGTCAAAATTACTCCAACTAATCCTAAATTAGGGGATACAATCTCGGTAGAGATTAATCGAGATAATACCGATAATAGTCCAAATCCAACAGTAGCTAGTGGTAAGAATATATACCCAGCCTTTGAAATTGCCCCCAATCAGTATCGGGCTTTCGTTCCCACAACTCCACTAGAAAAAGCTGGAACTAGAACACTTCGGGTTACAGGAGATGGTCAAGTACAAAATTTAGCAGTGAATGTGCTTAATCGTAAGTTCCCCGTACAACGTATTACTTTGCCACCTGGTAAAGCCGGAGTAGATGCCACAGAGTATGAACTCAAGCGTGTGGCAGCTTTCAAGGCACTACAAACACCACAAAAGTATTGGAATGGAGTATTTCTGAAGCCAAATGCAGGGCGGATGAGTACAAACTATGGTGTACGTCGCTACTATAATGGTACATTTGCAAAAGACTACTATCATCGTGGCCTTGACTACGCTGGTGCTACCGGATCACCGATAATTGCCCCAGCCTCTGGACGAGTTGCTTTGGTAGGTAGGGTATCCCAAGGATTTCGGATACACGGTAACGTAGTTGGCATTGACCACGGTCAAGGAGTAACCAGTATTTTCATGCACCTGAGTCGTATTAACGTTAAAGAAGGTGATTTTGTGAAAGCTGGTCAACTAATTGGTGCAGTAGGTTCAACAGGTGCTGCTACGGGGCCGCACTTGCACTGGGGTCTGTATGTCAACGGACAATCTGTTGATCCAACACCTTGGCGAACTAAGGTCGTTAATTAGTAGAGGCGGAATTGATTGCGTCTGTGCATAATTTGTATTTTTTTTGCTGAAAATTGGCAAAAGAAATTGGGTTGATACCGTCCCTACCAAGCTTTGCTAACATAAATGATGATAAGCATTATGAGCATCGAAAGAATTGTAGAACAAGCTCTCCAGGATGGTTATTTGACACCAGCAATGGAAGCAGAAGTCGGTAGAATATGTGACAACGCCTCGGAACTCTCAATTGAAGAGTATATGGCGCTAGATCGGCTGATGGGAGCGCTATTGACTGGTGAGGTAGTGGCGGTACCTCGCAAACAATTCATTAACGTTATGGAAGAATTGGTACTGACCGAAGCGATCGCCCGAGTCGCAGAAATCGAAGCTACCAGCGAAAGTTCTCTAGATGTCGGCGATATTGCTGCTTATGCCCTCAACAGGCTACCACCTTTATATGCTACTACAGAAGAAGGTGCTAACTTCCAGCGCCAAACGGCTCAGGCACAACTGCAAGACTTGATTTCTCAGCAAATAAGTGAGGCGATTAATCGTTACCTCGATCGACCCAATTTCTTCCCAGAACGGCAAGCTTTGGGCAAAAACACTGGAAATGAGGTTGTACGCCAAGTTAGTGCTTTACTCCAAACTTATGCACCTAACTTTGAGCAAAAATTATAATTTTAAGAGTCATTGGTCATTGGTCATTAGTTTTAGACAAAGGACTAATGACTAATGACTCTTAACTAATTAATCACGTACTAACACTTTTGTTCCTAAACTAACTTGCTCATATAACAATCGAACATCAGAATTACGCATTCTTAAGCAGCCGTGGGATACAGCCGTTCCTATCAGGTCAATTTCCGGCGTGCCATGAAAGCCAATTTCATTCCGTCCATCTGACCAAAAACCAATCCATCTATCTCCCAAGGGACTATCCGTACCAGCCTCAAATACTTTGCCTGTAATCGGGTGACGCCAAATTGGATAGTGTCGCATGTGAATCACCTGGAAAGAACCCGTGGGCGTTTCCCAACCTTTCTTACCTACAGCGATTGGGTAACTGGCTATCACCTCATCTCCTGCGTATACATAAGTCCGGCGATCGCTTAAATCAACTACTACTTGCGTCTTAGCATCTGCCAACTTGTTAGATGGTACTTGTTGGGCTGAAGCCTGAGACCATATACTTTTTGGCCAACTATCTGTAACTGAATTTTGTCTTTCTGTTTGTGCCACCAGCCGCGTCTTAGCTGGTAGTTCGGTTTCTTTCGCTACATCTTTTTTAATGATTTGGGGCTGAGTTTGGGGGACAATTGCGCCTACATTAGTTGCTTTGGCTAAATTCTTCTTAATTATTTTCGACTTAGTTGCTTTGGCTACATTCTTTTTTTTAATTACTTTCACCTTAGTTTGAGGCTTAACAGCAGAAGACTTTGGTGTAAATACCCTCTGGGCAGTTGTACCTTGGGTAGCTTCATCAATTGGCACAGATGCACCCAGTGCAATTTCCCCTAAACTAACTTGGGAAAGATTCTTGTAGACTCCTTCTGGGCGGCTTCCCTTAGGATTGGTTAGGGTAGAATCTCGCCGCATCGCAGTAGATGCAGACTTATCAGACTGCCGTTCTGCCGTAGTAATGCGCCAATGGACAGCTAAAGATAAAAATGCTGTGCCAAAACAGAGCAACATTACCACTCGCCCTACAGATTCATTTCTTACCATTGCCATCGCCTATTATTTATCCCTGACATATCCAGCCGAGAATTCGATGAGTTCATCATCCGATCATCAAAAATTTATCAATACTTATCATTTCTGTTATAAATCTGCCAACACCTCTGGGCAAACTAAGACTATGCAAATTGTTCCAGCAGCAAAACTCTAAGTGACCAACCTCATTCCTCCAAAGTTCTGGGGGTTGTAAGCCAATACTTAGACTTTCTGATGCAACTTTTGAAATGTAGTAATCAATTCTTAGTGGTGTCGGTGGGAGAAAAATCATGTTTGAAAAACTATTCTTAGCGGTCACAATTACATTTTCCCTCAATTTCCTTTTTCAAGTTCGCGTACCAGAGCAACATTATGGTGCTACCTACGGTTCACAACCAGAACAATCAGCAGCTATTCTGGTAACAAAATTAAAAAAATAAATTCCCATTATAGTCACCACAGCAACCCAACTTCCAGAAATTAATACCTGAGCTTTAAAGGTATTAAGAAGTTAGAATTACAAAAGTTTTATCTTCATTCTTATAACCAGATTTAATTATTTTTATCAAGCGTATATACCCAGTTGCGAAAAGTACCAAAATGTGCATATTGCCGCGCTTTTATTACTTAATAGATATTGGGTTAATACAGTTCAGTTAAGCTTTTTCTCTTCCCCTGCAACGCTAGCCTCCCCTGCTCCCTCTGCCTGCCTTAACAGATAAATTTGCTTAACCCAAGCGTATTGGGTCTTGGCTAACTATGCCAGCAGTATAAGGAAAAAGTGACCCTCTTTATTGCTATAAATGTATCCAAAATTGTCTGCCTCAGTGTTCCAGTCATAAATCCGTCACCTTAGCATGGAACTTCTGTCCCATTAGCAGGTCTAATAGATAGGGATGATTTAGAGCCAGTACGATCTATGAGTCAGTCGATCTCTGTATCCTGGTCAACGGTTGATGCAAAGTATCCAGAAGCATCAGTGCAAGTTGACAAACTCCCTAACCACGATTTAATTTTGCGCACTCAAGCGGGACTGCGACCAGATCGTGTTGCGTTTGCAGAACTATTACGCCGCTATCAAAGTCAAGTTGATAGAGTCCTATATCACCTGGCTCCAGATTGGGCTGACAGAGCCGATTTAGCTCAAGAAGTTTGGATTCGAGTGTATCGGAATATTAACCGATTACAAGAGCCTGCCAAATTTCGGGGCTGGTTAAGCCGCATTGCCACCAACTTGTTTTACGACGAGTTGCGGAAACGCAAGCGGGTTATGAGTCCTTTGTCACTGGATGCTCCGCGTTCGTTAGAGGACGGCGAGATGGATTGGGAAATCGCTGGTGATACTCCCGGCCCTGAAGAAGAACTGACAACTAGAGAATTTTACGAACAACTGCGAGAAGCGATCGCGGATTTACCAGAGGTGTTTCGTACTACCATTGTCCTGAGAGAAATCGAAGGCATGGCTTATGAAGAAATTGCCGAAATCACTGGAGTTTCTTTAGGAACTGTCAAGTCAAGAATTGCCAGAGCTAGATCGAGACTGCAAACTCACTTGCAGAATTATCTAGACTCCTAATTTACAGTATCTTGGCTCTGCCCAATGGCAGAATTTAAGGATTGATTAAGAATTACACCAAAGACGTAGATCGCTTCTGCCCTGAGGAGGAAAATTGGCTAATTTCTCCGAATCTCCCGCCCAGTTTACCCGTGTATGAATTGGTAATAATGTTAAGATGACTACTGATTCTCAGTTTTACGACCGTTCTCCTTTGCAACTTCCTCAAGATTTGTCAGATGGAATGGCCAAGCATACCAATGAATCAACGGGTCTTATGGATATAGTGAAGCGCGATCGCTTCGAGTTATTGAGTGCTTATCTCGATGGTGAAGTTACAGCCACCGAACGCAAACAAGTAGAAGAATGGCTGGCAAATGATGCCTCAGTTCAATGCTTGTATGCCCGACTGTTAAAACTGCGCCAAGGCTTGCGGACTCTCCCAGTGCCCACAGCCCAACAGTCACCAGAAGTAACAGTTGGGCAAGTATTGACACGTTTGCGCCGCCGTTCCCGCTTAAACTGGATGGCGGGAGGTGCAGCTATTGCTGCTTGTATAATCGGTGCAGTATCTGGCTTAGTACCTATTGGTTCGAGAGTGCCGCGACTGGCACAACGACCACAAACAGAACCGATACAAACATCTTCAGCGTCTATAATTCCACCTTCCCCGTTGATGGTGGGGCTAAATAACCCGGTAATTGAAATTCCTAAAGCAGCAGTAGCTTCTCCAGAAAATCCAATTTATCCGCTACAGCCGCAACACCACGACTCCAAGCAAGACATAAACTAATCGCAAAATTAACAGTTTACAGATCGTAACTGTATGCGGTTAAACCACAGCTACTCCACCAGCCGTCAGGTTGGAGGATGCCTCCTAATTGGTCAACTCGATCTAAAGCCATTAAATAAACCCAAGCCCAACCCAGAGAGAGCTACTGTGGCTCATAAACCTCGATAATTTGTCGATTATAGAGGTTTTCTGGTGGTTGTTTATTCGGCTGCTAATCTTCCAGCACATCTAGTTCACTTAAAATCCTTGGGTTGGAAAAAGAGAGTAAATATCCGTGAACTTGGCTATCTCCTAGCGCTATTGCTGGTAGCCCATTGGCAAAGCTGTAAAAGTATAAAAAAGTTATACAATTTTAAGTGCTAGAACCATTATATTACCGTTAACATTAATACTGATCTCCAAAAATAAAGTTATACACTTTATCTAAAATTACTAAAATTAACAAATAAAAAAGTTGTACAATTTTGCAGTTTATAACCCCTATATTAGGGTTGGCATTCACGCGACTTACAAAAATAAAGTTGTACAATTTTCTAAAAATCGTCATATTGATAAATAAAAAAGTTGTACAATTGCTCAAAAGCTAGTTTTGTAAAAGATTAGAATTATTTACTACAAGATTCAATGGCGATCGCATGTCTCGCAAACTCAAGCTGTTAATTCAGCTTTGCACTGAGAATGCGATCACACTCTATTTTATTTTACCTATAGCCAGTAGCATTGAGCGATCGCACCGCCAAATGCCTTCCCCTGTCAATCTGCCCAATCTTTACACAGTTGTAAACAACTAAAAAAGTTGTACAATTAGCGCTGCTACAAGCACTATTATATCGTTAGCTACTGATAAGTTTTGAAAAAATAAAGTTGTACAATTTCATCATGCTAGCATTCAAAAACAAATAAAAAAGTTGTACAACTTTGCAAACGACTTTCCTGTAAGGATTTGGGAATATTTGCTCCAAAGTTTAGTGGCGATGCCTACGGCGGGCTGCGCCTACGCATTCCAAGTACAAAGCTGAATCAACAGCTTGAGTTTTGAGAGATGCGATCGCACTTTATTTCACTTTACCTGTAGCCGATAGCATGGAGCAATCACTTAACTCTAAAAACTGATTCATTTTATGATTGCTGTCCAAGTAAGAATGTTGATACTTTTCACCTACTCCAACATTTCTAGTTGTGTTTGGCGCAGTGCCTTACTTCGTCCCTTATTGTCTAGTAATTTTTGTAGTTGCAAGGTGATGAGAGAATGAGGGTTTCAGCCGTCTTTGTTAGGACTTTCGATCATGAACAGAAGCGATCACTCTGAAGTCTACCCAGAACAAAATTGCTTGAAACGCATATTACAAGCTCATTTCAGTTCCATGTATTCCCAAGTGTAAATGGAGGACTGGTACGCTTGTGGAAAACTTGTTGGTCTATGAGATTCTCTTACCGTAAATAATAAAGTTTGGTATAAAAACGACAACCACACCTCACTTTTTAAGTACAATGATTGTATAATTTATTATGGTTGTGAAAGTATGAAAGATTGTACTGACCAAACCATGAGTGTATCTAATAGCTCGTCTATAAAAGCATAAATACACACAATAAGATCAAAGTACTTAAAATTGCAATGGCAAATTACAGAGAGTGGAATCAATCGCTTATATTTTATTTTACCACTGGCTTGCCACGGGGTAAAAGAGTTTATTTAAGTGTTGACAGTGAAATCTTAGAGCAAATTGGTCAGAAATTTAACCAAAAAATTGAAGATAGTAATTGGAGTGATGACTTCCGTAGAGCCGTAAGAGAAGAAGTTGTCACACAAGGACGAGTTAATTTGGCTAAATTGCAGGGACGTAATTTAGACGGCTTACCGGAAGGAGTTGCTTTTTTAGGTGCAATGGTTCTGGCAGCCAATGAAATGGTAGATGAAGAGGAAATCTCAGAAGAGAACTATTTTAAGCGTCTAAAAGCAGTATTAGGTTTGCCAACATCAGAAAATGGTCGTCCGCCAGGTATGAAGTTTGGTAAACAAGGAGAAGAACCCTTATGGGAAGACTGGAATCTTTGGTTAATGATAAATGGATTCATGCCTTCAGCACATCGAGGTTGCGGAGGAAGAATCTATATTAATTATTCAATTTCTCAATCTCTACTTCGTCGTACAGATAAAAACCGACTTGTACAACTGTTTAATGAGAAACAATGGACAGCGCAGTGGGATGCCATGACTCTGTTTGCTGGTGTGAGACGAGAAGCGCAGCGACTCTCTACACATCTCAAACAATTGCTAACTGATAACAGGGAACGCTATGAAGCAGTAGCCGAATCTATTCACGAAGTTTACCAGCAGTGGCAAGCAGAAGGACGGCCAGCAGTAGTAAGAGCAGAAGTACGTAATTGGAGCCGTAACATATTTGCTGGTTTATATCGCACAGAAGACCCGTTTTTTGGTGATGTTAATTACTATCATTATCCAAAAAAAGTGCGGGGATGGGAGTTAAACACTATAAAAATCCAGTATCGTGAGAGAGAACAACGGTTAATAGATGAGCGCCCTGGGTGGTATTTACCTTTAGAATTTCCTCTAAGTTTAAGTGAACTGGAACGCGGTGCTAAATACCCAATTACTCTGCAATGTGACCTTGATTCTCTAGTTTTACCTTCTCGTAATTTTTGGATATTAGTTCCTGATCCAGATGATACAGATACAGGAGCTTATGCTACTTGGGGTCAACCATCACTCGGCACTAAATTTATTTTGCTATGTAAAAAAGAACTACTTCAAGATATCAATCGCTTGCGAGATGAGCGGCTAATAGAGTGGAGTGGTAAACCTCAGCCTGTATTTAATGATTCAAACTGGGTAGAGCTTCACCAGTGCATGGTTATTTCCCTAGCTTGGAATGGAGTATTTATTAGCAATCAAGAACTTAAGGATGCTTTACAGCCCAGTGTCCGTTTATCTATTAGCTTTTCAGGGGGGTTACGTGTTCCGCAGCAGAGCGCATGGTTGGAGGGTCATAGTCCTCAAGTTACCATCTTTGGTTTTTATCCCACTGTGAAGTTACAAATAACTCGATTATTGGATAATTTATCAATAATTGAGCGATCGCAAAGTACAAATACACCAATTTCGGTAAATTTCCCAAGTTCAGGAGACTATGTTGTAAAAGCAACTTGTGCAGGAGAGTCCACTGAACGTTTAGTCAAAATCGTTGATTGGAGTTGGCTTGGTATAGAAAAACCACAACGTTGTGAAATAACGCCTATTAGTTTTGGGAATTATATATGTGGCAGTGTCATTCAGACAGTTTCAGAAAAAGAGTAAAAGCAAACTAGGTGCATAATGCCACAAATCCAACGCTGGTATAAAGGTTTTTCTTATAGAGGAAATCCACAAGAACTTGTCAAGCAAATTTCTGAGCAAGTCCAACGCCACAATCTTGGGAAGTTCGTTCCACTTTTGCGAGTGGAAAAAGGAGCAAAATCACGCAAACAGTTTTACTTTTTTTTAGCGGTTGAAAGTTTGCAAGAAGGTGAAATACCAACCGAAGTTCAATCAACTCTACTTCAACTATCTTTTTTTACATCTGCTATTAAAGGCAGCCCCAGCTTGACTTATGAACAAATAAAACCTATGGTTGGGGTTGCTCATGATGTTTACGAATATACTAACAATATTCCTTATCAGCCTGTACAGCAATTAACCTGTGATAATCCATTTGACTTAATAGAGTCAGTATCAATCAATAATTCATTAATTGATATTGATATGTCGCGTCGATACGAGCAACTTCTTTACTGGCTATCCGCTCTTGGTAGTGGAACTTGGGAATCTTTCAAAGAAGCTTGTGCTGCCCTAAAGATTGAAGAACCCAGAAGGATTTTACGAAGGTTAAGATTGTTAGGATATATAGAGTTTTCTCCAGATGGTTATCGATGGTCTATCGCTCGTATTGCTATTGTTAAAATTCTATCAGATTCAAACTTACAAGAATTTATATTGTGCGGTTCACGAAGCATAAATTTACTTGAAAAACTCACACATCAAACAACATTAGAATTGATAAACCAACCAAGAGGAGAAGCTCCTCCTTGTGTTCGCATTCAAGCTGATAACCCAAGTATTATATCTAATTTAATTGAAGAATTAAGCAAAGAGTTTTCTATCATTAACGCAGGTGAAGTATCGAAGCTGTTAGCTAACATCTTGCCTGAACTGATAACTTGGAAGCAAAGCCTTAGAAATTTACAGGGAATTGTACCAAGTCTCTACGAGTGGGAGCTTTTTGATGGAAACGATTTTGTCAGTTGCGCTTTACCCAGAGAGACTGGTATGTACCGGATGTACAACACAAAAATAAGCGATCGCCCCTTACATACACTTTTTTACGAAAATGGTTGCTGGTTCCAAGGAGACTGGTACGGGCTGAGATTTTTGGCATTACAACACATAGGTCAACAATGTATTGCACGTTACGAAGTTGAAACAAAACGTTTAGCAATACCTGTATCCCAAAGATTGCCAGAAATTTACGAACGCGCTCTGGTGCTGGCATCTGGAATACTACCTAAATATTTTAATTCATGGTTGTTATATGAAAATGTAGAACGAGACGTAATGCTACAAATATGTTATAAACTGCACATCAATTGTGGCGGGGAATCTACTCATGTATGACGTAGTTGGTGCGTATCAAAGGCTTGACCGTATTTATCAGCTATATATTAAAAGTGCTTTTCCGCTACGTTACCGTGCTTTAGCCGAAGAACGCGATCGCCTCCTACAGCAACCAGGCATCTTGAGCCAGCCTCCTTTAGTTGAGCCAGTTCCCATTTACCCCACATCAGGGCTGAATTTGTCGGCCGCCGCCAATCAGTTACCCCTCGAATACCGCAATTTGGCACAACTAGGGCAAATGATTTTCGATCCGGGAGTCCAGCTTTACCAACACCAGTGGGAAAGTTTGCGAGAAGTTGTAGTTAATCAGCGAGATATAGTCGTCACTACTGGTACTGGTTCTGGTAAAACTGAGTGTTTTCTGCTGCCACTTTTAGCACAGTTAGCCAGGGAATCCCAAACTTGGGCAACTAATCCTCAACCACCAAATAATCATCGTTGGTGGGACACAAGTCTCAACGCTTTAGTTGAAGACCAATTACGCCGATTAAGAAAAGCTCTTGAAGCTCCTTCAGTACACTACTGGTTAAATCAATCACCAGGTGGTAGGGGTGGCAACCGAATTACTTTTGGTCGCTATACAGGACAAACTGAAGTTTCTGGAGAAGAAAACCCAAATAGCGTGAGAAGATTACGGCGGGAATTGCAGGAGCGAGAACAAGAATGGCAACAAATACAGCTGATAAACGATCCCGACCTAATTAATTATTTTCCTCGGATTGATGGTGGTGAAATGTGGTCGCGTTGGGATATGCAGGAGGCACCACCAGATATTTTAATTACGAACTACTCAATGCTCAACATTATGATGATGCGGAGCATTGAAGACAATATATTTGATGCCACTCGTGATTGGTTGGCTGAAGCAAATCATCCTGAACGGCAATTTTTCCTCATTATTGACGAACTCCATGCCTACAGGGGAACACCTGGTACGGAAGTTGCTTATATTTTGAGATTATTGTTTTCCCGTCTTGATTTAACACCAGACTCACCTAAACTACGAATTTTAACTACTACTGCGAGTTTAGATAACTCGGCTCAAGGAAGACAGTTTTTGCGGGAATTTTTTGGACGGGATAACTTTGCATTTATTACGGGAACGCAGACATCTCCAAATCAAGGAGCGAGATTTTCGCTTTCTTCCCACGCAAATGCTTTTGCTCAGTTTACACGGGATGTTCAACCAAACCCGTTAAACCCTATGGCACAGCCTGATGCCACATCAAATGCTGTGCTAAACGCAATGTCTCAGTTGGCAACACAACTAGGGCAACCAGCTCCAGCTACACCAGGAATTTCAGCACAAAGGCATCTAGCAGAAGCTTTAGTCAGAGTAGATGCTTCAGATGCGATGCGGGATGCGTGTCGAGAAGTTGATCGTCAAGTTCAGCCTACAAATAATCCTACAGTTCGAGCGGCAAAAGTTAGAGATTTAAATAACCCAACAGATTTAGACTGTAAACTTTTCCCTAATGTACATTATGCAAGGTTAGTATTGCTAATGTTGCTCCTGATGTGGAATCAGACTTTAGCAATTAACCTTCTAAATGATTTTTTGATCCGACAACGCTTAAGCTTTGTATCTCAAGCAATGCGAGGATTACTTTTAGCACTAGCTATGTCTCAAGGGGCTAATGGGCGATCGCCCCAACCAGTGCGAGGGCATTTATTCTTCCACAATTTGCAAAACCTTTGGGCTTGCTGTAACCCTGATTGTAGCGATCCAGCAGTTGATATAACTCTTAGACAAAATAATCAAAATCGCCCTTCTATTGGAGCGATTCACGCTACCCATAGCCTGAGTTGTTCCTGTGGTTATCGCGTTTTAGATTTGATTGTGTGTGAAGTCTGCGGAGAAGTGCTTGTGGGGGGCTACAGGGCAACTCGAAGTAATACTACTAACGTAGAAATTATTACGCCAGACCAGCCCGATTTAGAAGGAATTCCAGACAAAGTTACACAGAATCAATGCTACGGTAACTATCGGGTATTTTGGCCCTTACCTTGGGATACACAACCTTGGGACACCCACCCTCAGAGCATAGAGTGGACTGTTGACAAGATAAAACGCAGGTGGGTTCGTGCCAAACTCAACCGAGCTACAGGTGTATTAACAAGAAATAGCAGCCCACCTCAACCTGATGAAATACCAGGGTGGGTGTACCAAGTTGCGGGTGATCGTCCAGAACAACGAGCATTACCAACGAAGTGTCCCCGTTGCGATGCTGACTATGGAAGGAGAGAAAAATTTCCTACTCCTCTTCGCTCCCATCGCACTGGCTTTCAGAAAGCTTGCCAGGTACTTGCGAGTGGTTTGCTTCGAGAAATGCCAGCACCTGCAAACCTAACGCAACAAAGTCGCTCCTCTCGAAAGTTAGTTATTTTTTCAGATAGTCGCCAAGATGCAGCTAAGTTAGCTGCGGGGATGGAGCGAGATCATTATCGTGATATGGCTCGCTCGTTATTAATTCAATCTTTTAATGACTATTGGCAAGACCTTGAATCGTTTTTGCGGATTACTTGTGCTGTAAATCCAACGATTTTAAATCAATTGCAGGCTTTGAATCCCACTCTTCATGGTGCTGTAACTCAGCACTCGCAGCCAGAGGATATAATTCGACGTGACAAATTTCAAAATGCTAATCCGACTTTAGTAACTCAAGCCTTATCTTGGGTAATGGGTTTATCTTCAAGTAACCCACAAGCTTTACATGAATGGCTGGCATTGCTTCAACGTTATCCAGATCGTGTTCGCTTATTGGAATTACGGCAAAAAGTGAAAGATACCCTTCTGGAATATGGTATTTGTCCGGGTGGTTCAAGTTTCAATATCCTAATGTACCCAACCAGAAATCCAAATCGACCCTGGTTCGAGTGCTATGACTGGACTGGTAATTCAGTTACAAGAATTGTTTACCCTACACAAGAGCAAACAGACCATATCAGTTTGATTGAGGATAAACTAACAGAAGAACTAATGTACGCTCTTTTTCCACATATTGCACGAACTTTAGAGGGGCTTGGGCAAGGTTGGGTAAGTTACAAACCTCAAGGCAATCCTTCTCCAAATGTTATAGAAGTAGTGGATGCGGTAATCCGTGAGTTGGGTATTAGAAAATTACATACCTATAGTGCCTTTGTACCTAACAGCAATAATGCTAACTTACCAGGTTTTGCTGAAAGGTACGTTAATCGAGTTGGTTTAATACCAGAAGATATACGGCAGCAATTATTACAATCAGGATCTGTGGTTAGCAACAATGGCATCAGGCTAGAACCAAATCAACTCTATTTGGTTCCCCCACCTCCTAGAAATCAAAATCTTTCTCGTCCTGGATATCGGTGTGATCGCTGTAATGCCTTCTATCTGCATCAAGCGGCTGGAATTTGTCCAGTTTGTAATAGTGATCGCTGTTCTAACGCACCTCTGCAACCACTCAGTCTCAGCACAACAACTACGGACTTCGATTACTATACTTACCTTTCAGAAGAAGCAGGTCAGCCTTTCCGCATGAATGCGGCGGAATTGACGGGACAAACTGACAGGGGCAATCGTACTGTACGTCAACGTTGGTTTCAGGATATTTTTATTAATCAGGAAATACCTCGTGTTCAAGGAATTGACCTGTTAAGTGTTACAACCACAATGGAAGCAGGGGTTGATATTGGTTCGCTCTTAGCAGTAATGATGGCAAATATGCCTCCCCGTCGCTTTAATTACCAACAAAGGGTCGGACGAGCCGGAAGACGATCTGCGGGTGTTTCTCTTGCTGTTACTTTTTGTCGAGGAAGAAGCCATGATGATTTCTACTTCCAACGTCTAGAAAGTATGACAGGCGACCCGCCACCACCGCCTTATGTCGATATGGAAAGTCAGGAAATTTTTCAGCGAGTTCTAGTTAAGGAAGTGCTGAGACAAGCATTCCCTGTTGCAAGATTAAGCTTGCAAGCAAGTGGCGTTCCATTAACCACCGATGGGGCTGATAGCGTACATGGTGAATTTGGTACTCGTAACGATTGGCCTCATTACGAACCTGAGATCAGAAGTTGGGTAAATGATACAGTAAATGAACCAATAATTTTGCAAGTTTTGGATGCTTTAAGAGTTGAGACGAATTTACCCAATGCTGGTAATGCCCAAATGCTGGCTTATTTACGCAATAACCTCATCCCACTAATTAACAATGTTGTTAATGACCCCTCATACACCCAAAATAACCTGAGTGAGCGGTTGGCAAATGCCGGTTTATTACCTATGTTTGGTTTTCCTACGCGAGTCCGGCTACTTTACACAAACTGGCCTGTTTCTCCCGAACCTTGGCCACCAGAAACGGGGACAGTAGATCGGGATTTAGATATTGCACTTGGCCAATTTGCTCCGAAATCGCAAACCGTTAAAGATAAAGCTGTTCACAATGCTTGTGGTGTAGTTGAATTATACCCTCAAGGTCACAGGGTGAGTTCTGCCGCAGGCTTATTTCCAGCACTACCTGAGGGGAATGAATCTGTAGGGCTATGTGGAAATTGTCAAGCAGTGGTATTTCCCCATACAGGATTAAACCAGCCTCCTCCCGGTGGTATAGAACCACAAAAAACTCAATGTCCGGTATGTGGTGCCAATGAACTACGTTACATAGATGCACGAGAACCCAAAGGATTCTTTACAGATTTGAATCCACAAGATTTTGATGGGCAGTTTGAGTGGCAACCACGCTCAACTAGACCTTCTTTGAGTATAGGTGCTAATGTTCCTTTGCCCTCAGTCGTTGTGAATACCAACGCTGCTATATCTGATTTCAATGAGAACATTATTTCTGTCAATGATAATGGCGGTGAAGGTGGATTTGATTTTTACGAAACGGTTAGGATTAATGAGCGACAGCAAGCAGGTACTTATTTTCATAAACCAGGAGCTTATGCGATCGCTACAAATAATGACTTTGTAAGGACATCAGGTGCTTGTTATCGCATAGCACTATTGTCTAAACGTAAGACAGACATTTTACTAGTAAATCTCAGCCAATGGCAAAATGGTGTTTTTGCACCGCCAACAACAGTAGAAGGGCGTGCAGCTTGGTATTCCTTTGCTTTTTGGTTACGGATAGCTGCTGGTGCGCTTTTGGATATAGACCCACAGGAGTTACAAGCTGGTTTTCGCTCTGTACAGGATCAATCAGGAAGGGTAATTGGTCAAGCATTTTTGTGCGACCAACTAGAAAATGGTGCGGGATACTGTCGCTTTTTGGCACAACCACAGCAGTTCCAAAATCTTTTAGCTCAAATTGACCCTGCTATTCCAAATAGCATTGCTTGGACATGGTTAGCTTCAGGGCATGAGGCAAATTGTGATACATCATGTAACTTATGCTTGCGGGACTACCGAAATCTGCCCTATCACGGAATTTTAGATTGGCGATTGGCTTTAGATATGGCGCGGTTAGTATCTAATGCTTCAGCAATTATTGATTTGCATACTCCTTGGGGTGGTAATCCAAATCCTTGGCTGAGGTTAATTCAAGGAACTCAATCACCTATTCCCGCTTCGTTTCAACGTTTAAATTATGGTTCACCAACTCATTTTGGAACGCTAGTTGGATTTGTTCACCAAAGTCGAGACCGTCGAATAATCAGAATTTTGCACCATCCTTTATGGCAGGATGACCATCCTGAGTGGATTGCAGCTAGAACAGCAGCGCTAACCCAGCATCCCAATTATGAAGTTTTGCCTGCCAATCCATTTATGGCTCTTCGGCGACCAGGGGATTACGTGTAAAGTGCGATCACTCTCGTTAATTTTTCATAAGTTTAAGATATTGAACAAAAGTTAAGCCTGGCTTATCTTTTAGCCAATACAAATCAGTCTTTAACGTTTGACTGTCATTAGCTACAAGAACATTTACCAGAACCTATCCCACTAATAATATTTGTGCTAAAAAGCTTAAGCTTGTTGAGAACTAAAAACGAACAATTAAGCTTTTAAAGCACATTTTACGAAAAGAAGTAGGGATTTTTAGAATAGTGTCATAGGCTCCAGTATCCTGATGGATATTCCTTGGGAAAATTAAAAATTGGAATTATCTTGGACATACTACCTTATAAGCTTATAAGCAAAAAGTTTATTCTATTTTATCATTTATCAGTTAGTAGGAGTGTTAATCTAGTTCAAATACTGCTATTCAGAGTTCCCAACGCTTTCAGAATAAACATTAATCTCGTTGGCGCAGAATAATCTCTAAGCGCCCTTTTTCATACAAATTTTTTAAAATTTTCCATACATCCTGAGTATCTTGGAAAGTTTGAAAAATTTGGCTAATTGTAAAACCACTTTCAACCGTGGTAATAATACTTAAAAGTTTTTTCTCTTCTTCTAAAAGATTTTCATGCTTTTGACTCATAATTTTTCTTAATTCCTCACGAAACCCCACACATTTCTCAAAAATAAATTTAATTTCGTTAATCTGGGATTCAAGGTTTTTCAAGTCAGCGATTGCAGATAGCAATAAGTCCCTTTTCGATAGTAACTGTGTTTTGAAGTTGCTAACTTGATTCAAAAGTTCAGTTACATCATGTTCGCAGTTTTGAGCAATAAAGCACAAATCTTTTTCTATTTGCTCCCAATTTGAAATCTGATTACCACACTCCTGAACAAGCTTTTCTAAAACAATTTCTCTTAGGACTTCATAAGAACCTTCACAGTCTTCATCATCATATTTGCATCGATTTTTCAAATAGTTATCTGCTGGAATAATTTGACTTAATAAAGCTTGATATTGATTTAGTAGTTGCTCGAAAGCCTTTCGACGCAATCGCCGTTCCCCCTTAATCTGTTCTTCAATTTCAACCAAGGGTTTTTGTAGCAGATCGTATTCTATAAAACTTTCCACCCCATGACGGCTAAAATGCTCTACCACTCGGTCAACAAACTCATCGTCATACTGTAATAGATGTTCTGAATCGTTATTCAAACTGTTTCGTAAATTCTCAGCGCCTGTCAAAATAATTCGCCACTGTTCGAGACCAGCTACTAAATCTTGTAGTTTTTTTCGAGTGCTTTCGTTAGTTTGCAAAAACTGCTTACAGCGATTGAGTTGATGATGCAATTTCAGAATGTCTGCTTCATCTAATACAACGGAACTGGCTAGATTATAGCAATCTTTATCAAGCTGCAAAAATTGTTTTTCTAAAGTCTTTCGGTAGTCATTGAGACAATCTTCTAAGCTACTCGTGCTAAGAATTGGCTCACTAACTTTAGAAGCTTTCAATCTGAGCGTGAATTTTTTTAATTTCCGTGTAATTTCACCTAGTTCTTTTTGCAGAGTATAGCGTTTTTCGTGGCAAAATACTTCAAGCCGATCATTTAGGTTTTGTATTGTTCTGTGAACTCCATCAAGAACCACATCATCATTGTAGTGTGTGAGATTATGTGCAGCCTTTACGTCATCAACCTCTTGCAATAAAGTTAGTTGTATATCTTCAGTTTTCTTAAAATCTTTTGGTGAACTTGCTACTGAAAAAAGAGTTTTTTCTACTTCCTTGAATTCGCTAATAACCTCCTGTAAAAGCTTCTCATCAAAAATTTCTAGTAACAAATAAACCTGAGCGCGAAGTTCATTTAACTGACCCTTTAGGTCATTAGGGTCTAGTTCTGCTACAGAAGTACGAATGATTCCTCTTGTCGCTCCCATTGTACATAGCGACGGAGTTGCAAGCATTCCAGTGCTTCCTCAAACTCTTCTTGAAGATAGCCAAGTTTTTTGACCTCTTTCCATATCTCTAAACAGTTTAGTTCTTGGATAATTTCCTGACCCTGCACAGCCTCAACTGCCTCTTTTGATTTCAGTTTGTCTTGAATAAAGGATTCCAGAGGATGAGCAGCAAATTGAACTTGAGAATTTTCTGTTTTCTTCCCAGCAATTTTGCATTCACTAATCAAACCGTGCTGTTTCAAAATTCCCAAAAGGCTAGGCAGACCAGAACCGGCAGTTTCAAATAACTTTTCAAAGTCTTCCTTTGAGGCTTGATACAACTGACGACCTCGGCGAACAAACAACGGAATATTCTCAAGCGCTACCTTATACTTGAGAAGTGCTGGACGCAGATTGGTGTAGAAAGATTGATACTTAGGAAATAGAGTTTTACACTTTTGATAAAACACAGATTCTATCAGTTTTGTTTCCGCACCATTCACTGCTTCTAGACCAAGAATTTTCCAGGTTTCTGATGCAATTGATGGGAACAGGAGGCGTAGAGCTAAAGCGTGGCATTCCTGACGGTGGTGTTCTAATCTATCTCTATCTGCTTTGCTGACTTCAGGATGGCTTGAAAGCCAGTTTTGAATATAATCAGATAAATTAAGCAGTGTACAAGCTGAACACTGTTCGGCAACCATGATTTTACGGAGTAAGCCGAAAGCTGCGGGATATTCCTTTTCAAAGCTTCGATCAAGCTGAAGGTGGAAATCTACTTGACCTGTCCCCGCGATCGCAGTTAATCTTTGTGGAACATTAACTGTATTCTGGTCATAGCTCAGGTAAAATCGCCAGTCTAAGTGAGTTTCTTGCGGCGGAGTAAATCTCATCAAGTCAGAGTCTTCACCACCAACACTAATGACGACAGAACGGTTGGGAAACTCT
This sequence comes from Nostoc commune NIES-4072, assembly GCF_003113895.1. Classification (NCBI taxonomy): domain Bacteria; kingdom Bacillati; phylum Cyanobacteriota; class Cyanophyceae; order Nostocales; family Nostocaceae; genus Nostoc; species Nostoc commune. Next base: position 2,034,618 of record NZ_BDUD01000001.1, read on the forward strand.
AAATTGTATCTCTCAGGAGATCCGGTCAAAAAATTATAAAATCCAAATCTATCCTCTTGCCATTCACTTTTATAGCGCCAATTCCAATTGGCTTTCTGACCAGAGCGAGAAACTGGGAAAAGTAAGGGTAGAATTTCCCGGCAGAAAATCGTTGTTGCTATCTTTTCTTTATGAGCATCATTCCACTCTCCAAACCAGCTGCGACGAAATAACCCAAGAATTTTATCAATGACTGTAGGAGGAGCTGTTTGAAGAAGAGCAACTAAGGCAAAGCTACGTTCGGTTGGTTGTACAATGTACGAACCATAAAAATTGTCGTCTTCCGCCAGCTTTTTTAAACTCTTTAACAGCCCGAATTTCTCAGCTATACTTGCGTTTACACCCGATGGAAAACAAGCAAGAAGCTTAATTACTTCTCGTCCTTGCCGATGTTTTTGAAAGGAAATTAGTGACTCAACTTTGTTAATAGCATCACTAATTTTGTGCTGCTGCGTACCGTATAGCTGCACTCGTCCCTCAAGATAATCCTCAATCAAATTCAGAGGAGTATACGGTTTCCCTTTTTCTTGAGCAAAAGTAACTATGCGTTTAAAGACTTCGATGACGGTGCGAGGGCCGTTTCCTAAATCTTTGCGCTCGCACAACTGTCCTAAACTTTCAAGCGTTGCTAAATCTACTAACGGGGTTCCCTGAAACTTATCCTCTGGCAAAAACTTCTCACACAAAAAGTCCCAAAGCTTACCCGGAAAATCAGATTTATAAGCGTCAGTTAATCGTAGCGATACTTTCTGCTCCTGCATCCTGTGGATAATATCACCAGCCTGTTCTTCAATCGCTGATTCAGTGGGTGTGGTAGGCATTCCCAGAATGAGTGCGACAGGTGTAGAACCTAAAGCCCGCATTCCTTTGACTAAATCGCTCAAAATCTGGATACGAACGCTAGATCCTTCTTCAGTGCGTAGGAATTCTTGACATTCGTCAGCAAATATTGCTAAACCCTTAAAACCTGCTTCGCGCAGGATAGAAACGCTTTCCTGCCAAAAATTCAAAACACTATCAGTATTTGTGGTGTCAGTTTTTAATTCTTGAACAATTTTGAGCGCTTTATCTTCAGATACTTTGTACTTACGGGCTATTTCTGCGGCTTGCAATGCTTGAGTCTTGAGTCCGTACTTGTAATACAGTGCCTCAATTTCAGGAATAAGAGCAGGAGAAGATTTTTCTAAACTTGCCTTAATCCAGCCATAAGTAGCAACCATTAAGTTGCCCAATTCTTTAAATTTGAACGGTGGCACAGCTACAATTTTATTCTGCTTGCATTCAGACCACAAATAAATTAGGGTTGCTGTTTTACCATAGCCATAGTCAGCACTTAGGTAGCCATTGACAGGCTTTCCCTTACCAATTTCATCAATTAAACGGTCTCGAAGTATTTTAACTTGTTCCAGAGGGTCGTAGCTGGTAGCATATAATTCATAATTATGGGCTACACTTTCAAGTTCGCTTTCAATCTGAAATGGACTAACGGTATCAACAATTGCTTGAATTAATTCTAGTTGCTCTAATAATTTCTTCATAAATAGTCGTTTAATGTAGAGGTTTGAAGATAATATAAATTTTTAAATTAATTGAGTCCACTCTGGGGATTTAGTTAACATAATCCACTGTCCATAACCCCCTTCATACCCATAGTCAAAGAACCCTCCTTGGTCATAATCATACGTGCATTTTGCATTATCTAGAGTGCCGTCTAACCCACTCGAATCTAGCAAAAGCATTTGACAGATAGCGTCTTTAATGTCTTCGCGTAAGAAAATCTTAGTTCCATAGGTTCGTTGGCGTTGTTTGTAAATGGTGTCTACCACCATTAGAAAAATAGGAGCAGCGCAGAAGTAGCGACGGCTGAAGTATTCTGATTTTCCTTCTGATTTAATTACACAGGGTGATAGAGAATGTAACCAGTTCAAGACACCAGTAATACTGCTTTCACTGAATGCTATTTCACTGGCAGGGAGTTCAAAGTTCACAGTAGCTTTTTCAATCACTTCTCCCACTATGGACTTTCTTTCAGCAGGTGATAAAAGAACTTCTTTTCGTAACCACAGTTGTTGTACAACAGTTGCATAAGCCCATGAGAACCTTTTATCAGCGTCGAAAAGATGTAGCTGATAAATTACCAAGTGTAAAAAATCGCCCAGTAGGGATGGGTTTGATTGTTGAATATCAGCCGCTATTTTCCCTAGTGGAGTTAAACCAGATGGATTCTTTTTGTCGATAATAGAAAGGTTACGCAGAAAGGGAAAAACATTTTTTTGTAAAACAGTAGCTCCAAGTTGACACAGAGCAGCTAACTGATAAATATCAGTTTTTTGAATAGAAAAATTTTCCAGAATAATCGCAGCTCTTTCCAATGTGGTGTTCTGCTGTAGATGGAGAGTCAATTTTTTGTTCATAAATCACGCTCCAATGTATCCAACCAAGCGACTAGGTTGTGCATAATTCGATGAGTCCGGCTGGTTCTTAATTGCTCAATACTTTCACAAAAATAGCAAGAGTGGTCGGTATCTAATTTGAGCTTTTCTATACCCGCTTTAGTGGTTTCAAAACTACGCCTCACTGTAATTTGAATTTGAGATTTATTGGGGAAAAAGATACTGCCAAAGCCTCCAGCTTTCCACCAAGTTGTGCTATCGAGAGTATCGGGGATTAAGTTATGTCTGCGGAGGCGATTATAGCTGTTTGGCCCGCCAATCCCAAAACAGTGAACGAGCATTCCATGTTCTCTAGCAATATCACAGACTTTTTTAAATAATGCCAAGCTCTCCTGAGAGATCATATTGACACTCCCGTTAGGGCCTGATGTTCCCCAAGAACCAAAGCCAATTCTGCGAATGCCAAGCCTCGCATAGGTTTCGATACAACGATTGATTTGCTTGATAGTGCGTCCCTGTACGGGAGCGATCGCACGCTCTTGTATATAATTAGGCATTTTGCTATAGAATGCCTCACAATGGTAGAGAGTGTCACGGACTTTGTACTCTACAATCTCATTATCATCTGTGCTTAAAGGTACAATATCAGGCAACACATACCCATCTGCCCACTGGTTTTCTTTATAAAATTTATCTAAAAAGGCAAGAAGTTCATCATAAGTTCGTTTACCTTGCTGCACTTGATAAGCACCACAATCTAACCAGACACTTTTAATGTTTTCTACATCTTTTTGTTGCTGCAAAAATTTGGTAGTAGATGGTGGGCAAGCAATAGGTGAATAAATAACGTAAGCAAAGGGATTACGTTCCAAATCACCGCCTGATTTCCATAGTTCAAAAAGGCGCTGCAATTGAGAACCGCCAGCACTAAAAGATGCAACAAATTGAGAACTTAATGGTGTTGCAGACACTAATTTTTTGTGCCACACAACTAAACTGCGTTTTATTCCTGGTTCAATATTGACTCGACTAAAGCCCATTCGGTAATAAAAGCCATTAGCTTCCAAATCTAATGGACATTTGAGGCGTAAAGTTTTTATACCGGATGTTCTGCTATATTCTTCCCATGCTCTAATTAGTTTAAGACCTACCCCTTGTCGGCGGTGAGATGGGGAAACAGAAAGATGGTATAAAGTGGATATCTTGTCACGCCTGTGATGAAAATGCAAGAAGCCATGAGACGTACATAAAATTTCCTTATGAGCTATTGCCTCAGCCAAAGTAGCTCTATTAACAAAACCTATCTCATGGCGATGGGCATCTGCGAGAGCCTTGACAAAAGGTAAGTCTTTTTCTGTTGCAAATGTCACTGTAGTTTCTAAGGATTTAATCTGCACGTACTCCACCCAAGAACCTTTTTTAACTCCATATATCAATAAAGCTTTTATAACTTAACATTTTTACATAACCAATTTGCCAAATTAGCCTGTTTTACTATAAGGCTCATGTTTGATTTTTGAAATATACGCACTATCCGAAAGCGTTGCGTTACGCACTGTCCGAAAGCTTTGGTGCATTACGGACTCCGACGTAACGCACCCTACTTATACTTAGATTTTTTTAAATCCAATGGATTGCAATATTACAATATACTTTGAGTAATTTCAACCAAGTACCCAGGACTTTTGTTCAAATCATATCTCACCTAAACTACGAGCCAATTGTCGTATCAGAAAGGCTACTCGCAAGTGTTTGGTATTGAAAGCATCTACAAAAACATAATCAACTCCAACTGGATTTTCGCTGGTTCTCACAGTTGAGTTATCCTTAAGCCTAATAATCGGACTAGAACTCTTAAAATCTCGCTGATGTAGGCGAGTTATTCCAAGAAGGCTTTCTAATATCAAAATTATTGCCAAGGATGAAAGTAAGGGACTCCAGAAATTAAATCTATCCTGATGCGATCGCTTTCATCTTAATCTCCTCATTGTTTGTAAACTGTAGTAGCCCAAAATTCTAATGCTTGTTTACTGCTGTAGCTATTATATGAGTGAGAAGGGTAAAAAAGAAACTAAAATGTATATTTATGTTGCAGATGTTGTATTCGTTGCTTGGAATAACGAGAGGGGTCAGCTTCTAAAGCGATTGCGCGGTAAAAAATCGCGGCAGAAACTAGCTGATGAAATTGCAGCCACAGGAGGAGAATGCTCCCATCAGAACATCAAAAAACTAGAGTACGGTGAGTCTGAAAGTGTTTCTATTAAAGTATTAGAGGCTATTTGTGCAGCATTGGATATTTCTCTAAGCGACTTCCTTAGCACTCTTGAAGTAACTAATTAAAGTTTTAGACATTTTCTTGATTTTTAGCTACTAAAGTAACTAATATATTGATAAAAGCAAAAAGGCGATCGCTCTCCGTCCAAAGATTGCGATCGCCTTTTGTTAAACCCCATCAATGAGGTTACAAAGAAAGGCAGAGGGCAGTCCCAATGAAAAAATTTCATCACCATGAATGAAAATGTGATGTGAGACGGATCTATATAGATACTCATCGAAGGAGTATTTTCAAGTCAGAAGGCAGTCCCAATGAAAAAATTTCATCACCATGAATGAAAATGTGATGTGAGACGGATCTATATAGATACTCATCGAAGGAGTATTTTCAAGTCAGAAGGAAAGAAGTATTAATAAAAACTTTCATTTGCAGGGTATAAAGCCCAGTTTAAACAAAGAATTGTATCGAGACGCGTAGCGCGAGATACAAAGCGTCCAAGCTTGCTATCCCACGTTTTTAAACGTGGGTTCCTTCTGACTTCGTACTTCTGCCTTCTGAATCAGATGATTGTACAAGATGAGTTTGACAACCAAGCCTCGGCTCAAGCAGAGTTTGAGGAATATGTTGACCACTTAGCTGACGCAGTAGCGCCAGAAATTGAAATTGACTCAGTGCCAGATGATTTGGGAGAACTTTGTCGAGTTTGGAACGGTCCCCAACTTCTGGGAACTTTTTACCAGAATCTTGAAGGCAAATGGATAGCGCAACCCTGTAATAGCGATAAAAGACATTGCTGTGACACTTCTGATTCAGCGCTGCTTTTGATTATTGCTGTCAACGGCTTACTGGTCGCGGATGTAGCTTAGAACTCAATATTTTTCTCATCACTTAGAGACGTGTTAAATTCACGTCTCTTTCTTGTTTGGAGCTTTTGATAGACAGAACTATCATCAAGAAAGTGTTATTAATTTAATTCCGTTGCTTATAAAGCAATACGGTTCAGTTAAGCCTCAAATTTATGTACACTAGGGATTGTTCCCATGAATGAAAATTGAGTGTGGTGCATCTTAAGGATTTCTCGTTGGTGTCTCCTGAGATACAAAGCGGTGACTTGCTTAAAGCAATTGAGATGGCGATCCCAGCTTCTGTCATCGAACAGGCGATCGCTAATACTAAAACTGAAGAAGAACGCAAGCGAGCGCTACCAGCACAATTAGTAGTATGTCTGGTAATAGCAATGAGTTTTTGGTCTAGAGACTCGATGCGAGATGTGCTTAAAAACCGGTGGAGATGGGATCAGGACTTACGCATTGACAGAAATATCATGATGTGAATTTAAGCAAGATTTCTGTGCTAGCTGTTCTAGGATGAAGTCACGAGCTACTTGAAGAGATAAATTTCTCTGGACTTCGTACCAGTTTTCAATTAACTCTTCAGTTCGCATTAATTCTAGTTGGGTGAAAGCGCGGATAGCACTAAAAAAGTGAGTTCTAATTGCCTCAGATGTCCTCACCATGAATAGCTCAACTCCACACACTTGCTTGATGGCTCGATGGTAACATTCAATTCCCCAATGAATCGAATGTAACTCCTTAAACTCGACGAGAGAAATTCAAAATAGTGCATCTTTGTCAGACACATACATGACATAATATCTGGGGATTTCGTTTTTGAAAATTCGCCGAAATATTTTCACTTGTCCAAACTTTTTCAGATGAACTATTAAACCGTTATCTGGAATTTCTAGATTTTGGACTTGGGTAAAATTTTTACCATCAACTGAACATAAACGATTTTTGGCTATACCAGTTAAAAACTCTAATCCCTTGTCTCTAAAGAACTTCAGGTTTTTATTACTGGAATACCAAGCATCAGTAGTCACTGCTTTCGGCTCTAAACCCCAAACCAAAACCTCAGCAATCATATCTCGCAAATAATCATTTTTAGTTTGACCATCCTGTTTGTCATATATTCGATAATTTACAGGTACAGATTTACCTGATAAGTCCGTGTAATACAAGGTAATTAGCTGAATGCCTTTGACTGTACGATGATGCCTTCCTGAATAGATATAACCAATTAATTCTGTTAATTTTGGGTCACTATGAGGCTTATCAATTACTGTATCATCTCCACTTAATATGCCACCTACTAAGTTGATATATGGCTTAACTTCATCAAATAAATCCTTTGGTTCATATCGCTCACGCAGCAAAAATCTGTTGACGCTATCATGTGACAAATCTTCCATGATATCTGCCAAACGTGTGCAGCCTGGATACAAAGATTGCTGCCAATAGAAACAGAGTATAAGTGTTCAGATCACACTTGGCGGTCGATGGCTTGGTTGTCGCTCTGATTGCCCATATCCTCAATAGAGACAGTATAAATTATCCGTCTTTCCAGCCCCCCTGCTGACTAGCGATCGCCTATTCTTTTCCGATTTCACATACTGCATTTATTGTCTTTTTTGTCAATGCGTAAGTTCTGGCTTGTTCTGCAAGGAATTTTACATTGGCGGGTATTCTTCCTAAATAATCACACCCCTTGGACGCTGTTGCCTGTACCATTGCATATGAGTGCAATCCCCTATCCCACATCAACAACATCCCTGATTCTACAGAGCGTAATAATTTCAATGCCCGCACTCGTTCTCTGATTTAGAGAGCATATTGCTTCTAGCTTTTTCAAACCATTGTTCCTTTTCTGCTTGATCACAGCTATAGTACATATCCTTGCCTCTGAGTTTAATGCCTTTAGCAGTGATAGTGCTTTTTCTCTAGCTCTGTTGATTGCTTAACTGTTCGGGCAATCTGAACCTGCTTTCCATTCTGATTTACTGTAAGCATGAAATCAGTTGTTAAGACATAAGGAGTACCACTTTGTAGGTCTACAGGATACTTTATACCCATCTCCGTAGCGATACTCATCGCTAGGTCAAGGTCGTCTAGAGGGAATTGCTCTCTTGTATCTGTGACGACATCTGACCACTCAAATAAATAAAATAATCGTTTTTCTTGGTCTGACAAGAAATGATGTACTCGGTTGCTTTTCCAGCCAGGAGTCCTAGACGAGCGACCTTTCGAGGGAAAATCTTGGATTGTAATCCAGGGCTTATAGTCTTTACCACTCCCCCCGCATTTCTCACAAGCGGTGCGATCGCTATTACCAAACCTTTATCAGGCTTAGATTTTGAGCGTTTTAGACACTGCACGAATCACAACAATATGTGAACGGCGTATTTTATCTCAAGTCTAAGTGGCATAAGCGTTTTGGGCTACTCGTTTAAACCTTTGTGAGAAATCCGGGTCCCCCGCCCACGACCTTCTTTTCTATAGCGCTCAAATTTGGCTTGTGTCCATTCTCCTCTGCCTCTAACCATAAAAATAACCCCTGAGAGCGATCGCATATCTTCTTAATACAAGCGTACTCTCTAAAGGGTTATTGTTCAACCGAATTATTAATTGTTTAGCCGAATTATTAATTGTTTAACCGAATTATTCCTCCACAAAAGTTGTAGAAGTATAAAATTATACTATTCTACAGTGACACTTTTAGCAAGGTTACGAGGTTGATCGACATCTAAACCGCGACGAGCGGCAATATGATAAGCCAATAATTGCAAAGGAACTACTGTCAGAATTGGAGAAAGTAATTCTTCTACATGAGAGACGGGAAGAAGATCGTTAAAGATTTCCGCAGCTTCGCCATCGTTGACGGGAGTCACGCCAATTAACCGAGAATCTCTAGCTTTGGCTTCTTGAGCATTAGAAATAACTTTTTCGTAAACACTACCAGGGATTGCGATCGCAACTACTGGTACTTTCGCATCTAAAAGTGCGATCGGGCCATGTTTCATTTCTCCAGCCGGATACCCTTCGGCGTGAATATAGCTGATTTCTTTTAATTTCAATGCCCCTTCCAAAGCAATGGGAAAGTTAATTCCCCTTCCCACAAAAATAAAATCTTGAGTTTCGGCGAATTCGTGGGCTAGCTGTTCGGTTAAACGTTCCTGACTTTCTAAAGTTGCTTCAATTTCTTTAGGAATTTGCCGTAACCCATTAATAATTTTCTCTAAAATATCTTTTGAAACTGTTTGACGACGAGCTGCTAAATCCAATGCCAATGCATAAAATGCCATTAGTTGGGCAGTAAAAGTTTTTGTCGCGGCTACTCCAATTTCAATTCCCGCTAGGGTACTGATAACATGCGGTACTAGATGACCAAGGCTACTTTCGGGGCGATTCGTAATGCCCAATAGTCGCGCTTCATATTTGGGTTCTTTCCCCTGGCGACGTTCTTTTTCCATCGCCAAAGCTGCTAGGGTATCGGCGGTTTCACCTGATTGGGTAACACCGATGATCAACGTGTTAGATGTCAATGGTGATGGTGCATAACGATACTCAGAAGCATAATGTACCTGAGTTGAAATTCCTGCTAGTTGTTCGAGTAAATATTTTCCAATTAATGCTGCGTGCCAACTCGTACCACAGGCGAGGATCTGAATTTGTTCTAAATCGTTGTATAAATCCGCAGGTAAACCAAGATTGATTGGCGATTCGGTTGATTCGGCTCGATTAAAGTAAGCGTCTAAACTAGCTCTTACTACCCCTGGTTGCTCATGGATTTCTTTGAGCATGAAGTGTTTGAATCCCTGCTTTTCTACCATTGCAGGATTGAAGTTGAGCAGTCGGGGTTGTTTTTTCAACCTGTCGCCAGCAAAATTGTAAATCTCAACGCCCAAAGGAGTAAGGCGGGCAATTTCGCCATTTTCCAAAGGTAGCATTGCACGAGTGTAGGCAACGATCGCAGGCGTGTCAGACGCACAAAAGAACTCCCCTTGCCCAAAACCAATTACCAAAGGCGCTTGCTGGCGAACAACAATCAATTCATCAGGATAGTCAGCAGAAACAACTGCGATCGCAAATGCCCCGTGCAAGCGGTTAACTGCTTGGCGAATTCCCTCTAGAAAAGGGGATAAGGAAGATGAGGCAGATGAAGGGGGAAGATTCTTTAAAAATTCGGCTATAAGATGGGGAATTACTTCTGTATCGGTTTCAGAAAGAAACTGGTGTCCTTTTCCTTTGAGTTCCTCGCGTAACTCGCGGTAATTTTCGATAATACCATTTTGCACCACCGCCACTCGCTTTGCCGTATCCATGTGAGGATGGGCATTGTACTCTTCTGGTTTACCATGAGTTGCCCAGCGAGTGTGACCAATACCAATTTGGGCAGGAGTTTCTATTTGTTCCAGTTTAGAACGCAGGTTATGCAGTTTGCCCTTTGCCCGCACACAATTAACCTCACCTTCCCAAACAGTAGCGATTCCAGCAGAATCGTAACCCCTATACTCTAGTTTTTCCAGTCCAGCTAATAAAATGTCTGTCGCCGCTTGAGTGCCTATATATCCAACGATTCCGCACATTGTTCACACCACTTCTTTTTCAGGATGATTAGATCCAGTATAGTTGGTAGCACAAAGTAGCCTTTTTGCAAATAAAAAAGGGAGTAAATTACTCCCTCTGCCACTAGGTATTTTTAAAGATGCTTGCTATTAAGAAACTTTTAAAGTTTTGAACACTGAGTTCTGAGTTCTGAGTTCCGTTAGCGTAGCAGGGCGTGGCCCGTGCTGAGTGAAGAATCAAGAAATTGCTTTTTTGATTTACTTCTTTTGCCTCTGGACTCAAGACTCAGAACTCAGGGGGAACTCTGAGCAAAGCAAAGGCTTGCGCTTCAACCTTTCTAGAAGAACGGTTGGGCAGTAGACCTGCATTGCGATCAGAAGTTCGGTGACTTAGCACTGAGCTTTTTAGTAAGCCAGACCCATACTGCGAGTTGTTTCAGCGCCCAGGTAAACCCGGATGCTCAAAAAGTCGGTGGGACAAGCGGTTTCGCAGCGCTTACAGCCCACGCAGTCTTCTGTACGGGGTGAAGAGGCAATTTGAGCAGCTTTACAGCCATCCCAAGGAACCATCTCTAGTACATCAGTAGGGCAAGCGCGGACGCATTGGGTGCAACCAATGCAGGTATCGTAGATTTTTACGGTATGAGACATTGAAAAAACCGCTCCTTTCGAGGTGTTCTTCTCTGCGAAAGAATCATAATCAACGCATAGTTTACCGCAGTGGTTGATAGGCTGTAATCAAAAGGCTACATAACTTCAAACAATGTAATGAGCACCCTTGATAAGTGGTTTTGCGAGATCGTCCCTATTACTTATTAATTAGCAACATCATAAAAGCGTATTTACCCTGACTTACCATAATGAGGTTGAATCGTAAAGATAGATGAAATAAAAGTCCATCTAAAAGGCTAGTACCACAAGGCGGAAGTTAAAAGCCAAAAATAAAAAGTCAAAAGTATTATGGAATAAGCTCTCTAGGGATTTTAAGTGGTTACTCTATTTCCGTTGTGGTGTACTAGATATAGAAATTATGTATGGTATTTATTGATTAGCAACTATGGCAATCCTAAATCAGTTGTGAAAATTACTATATCTATGGAGTTTTTTCAAGTCAAAAATTTGACATCCTTGACATATAGCTTTTGGTTCCACAGGTTCATATTGAAGATGAGTTAGTCAAAGATGTTTGGTGTGGCTTCTTAGTGCAGGGTTAGATCAAAATGAAAATCTACTCTCAACGACTTTGTTTAGAACCACTAGAACCGGATCATGCCGAACTGCTTTTTGATGGACTACAAAGTGCTAGGATATACGACTTTATCGAAGATGTGCCGCCACAAAGCGTTGTATCGCTTCGCGATCGCTACATGGTGTTGGCGCGTCGTCAATCACCAGATGGAACAGAGATTTGGTTGAATTGGGCTGTCTGGTGTTTTGTAGAGAAATGCTACGTTGGATATGTTCAAGCAACAATTACTGTAAACAAGAGTGCAATCATTGCGTATGTGTTTTTTCCTAATTCATGGGGAAAAGGTTATGCACGCGAAGCGGTGACGTGTATGATTAATTATTTAGTTGAGACATACCAAAATCTGGATTTTTGTGCTTACGTTGATCTCCAAAATCATCGTTCTATTGCTTTATTACATAATTTGGGATTTGTACGCTCGACTGTTTCTCAAAATGTTGAGTCCAACCAAGATGAATTTAAACACGAAGTACAATACCGAAAATGCTAATATAGCGGTTCTCAATTGCATGGAACACAGCAATGTTTATTGGTGTTAACTTCAACTAAAATTCCTTTAAAACCTCATTTCCAGCTTCTGGCTTCTGCCGCAAGTCTTGAAGCGGCAGCCCTCCCATCAAGCATTCCCAGTTAGAGACTAGGAACGAGAGAAACGAGAGAATCCATAAAAACTGTATATTTAACTTTTTAAATCTGACAAACTCATAATTTTTACTTTTCTACCTTAGAGAATTTCTGAAATTGCAAATTCATCAGTTATAGAAGCAATTTGTACTGGGATCTTTGCTTCATTAACTATCACTTCCAGTTGTTCTTCTGAATGTTTGGCATCAGGCAATTTATCTTTTGTATACTCACTTTCTCGGATTTGTCGAGCGATACTTTCTAGCAGCCAAAGTTGTTCTTCCACAGACAAAGCACGGACGGAGCGCTCAATTTCTAGTAAATTTGGTGATATCATTTTGTTTCTGATTCTAAGCGGTACGTATTTTTCCAAGATATTATATTCAGTGTATCTGCTTAAGCTAGAGCATCGCACATCCCCCATCATTTTCTCCAAGTTTATCTTTTCACAAATCACAAGAGATTGCTATAAATAACCAAAAGCCAGTTTGATGACTTTTTAATTAGGTTAGGACTTACGCAAAAATTGCTAAAAAGCTTAATTTCTCGAACCGCCAAGACGCCAAGAGCGCCGAGAATTCGTAGAGTGTGCGTAAGTCCTATAGGTATTACTGCTGAAGCAGAATGTACGCTAAACTGGCTACATGAATTACGAAACAGCTCGGAAACTCCTCATAGATCAGACAAGCACAACCGAGGAAAACCCAGATGCGCTGTTGACGCGTATGAAACAGGGAAAACCACCGGTACCCGGTCAGATCACCTCGATTTTGTTGGCGTTGAAAGTGGTGTTTGAAGCCCTCAAAGATGCAAAGAGCCTAGACCGAGAACTGGCTTTGACCCTTTTCCAGTTAAGCATTAAGGCGCAACAGCTGTTTGCCGCAGGGCGTAAAGCCGGGGTTGATTGGCCGCCACTACTAAAGGAAGATTTACTACGAATTTCCTTAGCATCTGAAAGTATCTTTTCGGGTACATGGCAAACTCTTGCTCCTATAGGGTTGGGGAAGTTGTAGAATACCAATTCAGTCATTTTTAATAAGAAGGGATGAGTGAGATAAGGGGAATAAGCAATACCCAATGCCCAATGCCCTATTCCCAATGCCCATTACCTAATTTGGAGTTCCCTTTCTAACTTGTCTAGATCAGTTTTGAGCAAAATCGTCATTTGACCAGTAAAAGCTTTGCCAGTCTTAGGTTGGGCAATTTCCACCCAGTATACATAGCGATCGCCTACTCGTAATTCTCCCTTTAAAGCTTCCCGAATTGGAGTTTTGGCAAGACGCGCCGAGTTAACTACCTTTTCGTTGGGATACTCGTACACCACTTGGGCGCGATCGTAATCTTGATAAATCTCTAAGCCATAAATCACCCGCAAAGATTCCTGGAGACGCGTAAATGTCATGCCGTTAATGGCATCATACATGGCAATGCGCTCACTCCGAATTGTGCTACGGTCTTTGGAAAACTCTACCCTACCGGGAGGCAATACCGATGCTTGAAAAGTGAATCGTTGAGCAGCTGTATCAGTCTTTTGCACAAATAATTGCTCCCCACTCCTGGGACGGAGTGTGGGATGTGCTTTAATCCAAGTGCCTACTTCCTCTGTACTTTGCCCTGGTAAAGCATTGGCTTGAGAATCAAAAAGCGTTCCCACACACAGCCAGGGCACTAGAGAAAAAGGCAAAATCAAACAGTTAAGCAGAGATTTTTTGAGCATTTTGCTGTTGAGGGTTTTCATGGAAATTTCCCCGTTAGAGAGTAACCATAGTCTTCCCGTTTTTCAGCAAGATTCTTTCAAGCGTCAACCCAACTTAATACATTAAAGAGACTTAATACTGTTTGTTTGTGAAGCTGTATATAATTATGATTTTTTAACGCAAAGGTACGCAAAGGTTGGCGCAGAGTTACGCAGAGTTTTTTGTCTATAAATCATTAAGTGCATATTTATATTAAATCGACTATGTAAAATAGATAAATCATAACATCACTCAAAGATTATTAAGCATTGTACTTTCTCTGCCGTTTTACTGGATTCATCCACACTTCTAAACGACTAAATGCTTGGGAAGAAAGTAAAGTCAAACATAAATAAACCAATGCCACAGCCGCATAAATTTCAAAAGCGCGATAGTTATTGGCAACAATTAACTGTCCTTTGCGAAACAATTCTTCAAAACCAATCACTGCAACTAAACTTGTATCTTTCAACAAACTAATAAATTCATTACCTAAAGGTGGAATCATCCGTCGGAAAGCCTGGGGAAAAATTATATAACTCATTGTTTGTACAGGACTCAAACCTAATGACTGTGCCGCTTCTGCTTGTCCTGGTTCAATTGATTGAATCCCCGCACGAACAACTTCGGCAATGTAGGCGGCACTATTCAAACTTAAAGCAATTACCCCAGCAGTTAAGCGATCAAAACTAAATGTCAAACCAAGTTCTTGCAAAATTGCAGGTAATCCAAAGTAAATCATAAAAATTTGCACTAATAAAGGTGTTCCCCGGAAAAAATCTACATACGCCCTCGCCACCCAACGCACAGGTGCAATATGAGAAAGGCGGACAATACCAATCAGGGAACCACCAATTAAACCAAACACTACAGAAAGTATCGTCAATTGCAACGTTACCAACGCACCTTGTAATAAAGTTGGAAAAGCTTGCAAAATCACGCCAAATGAGGTAAATATTTTAGGCGAATTAGTATTATTTTGCTCCTCAAATAGTGATTTAGCTGGTAATGATGGCGGTTCAACTTTAAACCATTTCTGGTAAATTTGGGAATAAGTGCCATTTTTCAGCACCCTATCCAAACCATCATTTATCAATGCCAAATTCGGCGAGTTTTTCGGTGTAGCAATTCCATAAAACTCCTCCGTCAGCAATTTTTGTACTATTTTAATTCCCTGAAGATTGCCTGTATTAATAGCATATACAGTCATAGGTGCATCATTAATTACTGCATCCACATTACCATTGAGCAATTCTTGCAAGGCTATGGGCGCAGAATCAAAGCTGCGAATTTGCGCCCCAGGAATACTTTTAGCCTTTCCAGCCCCAGTTGTACCAATTTGTACAGCAATTTTTTTATTTTTGAGACTGTCAAAACCAGTAATATCTTGATTGTCTGCACGAATTGCGATCGCTAACCCAGATTTAAAATAAGGACGGGAAAAAGAAATAGTCTTCGCCCTCTCCTCTGTAATCGTGATCGAACTAATCGCTGCATCTACCGTTTTGGCTCCTAAAGCTGAGATAATGCCATCAAAAGGCAGACTTTTAAAATTGAATTTAAAGTTAGCAGCAACCGCGATCGCATTCATCACCTCAACAGAAAAACCTTGTAACTCACCACTTTCTTTTTGAAACTCAAAAGGTGGAAACGTCGGATCAGTAGCAATTTGCAGAGTTTTTCCCGCGCTAGAGTTCACAGCACAGCCAGCTAGTAACAAACAGCTAAAACCTACAACCACACACCAGCGCACAAAACCAAATTTAACCATATTATTTCTCGCCCTCCGCGCTCTCTACGCCTCTGCGGTAGCCGTGCATCTACCTTAAAACCTTACAATCAACTGTAGAGTAGTTTGACACAAGTAATGAACAATACCATCCCTGCCATTATTTTTGACAATATCGAAAAAAACTTTGGTTCCCTCAAAGTTCTCAAAGGAATCACAGGCGAAATCAATCGGGGAGAAGTCGTTGCAGTTATTGGTTCCTCCGGCTGTGGTAAAAGTACCCTACTGCGCTGCTTTAACCGCCTAGAAACCATTGACAAAGGGCGTTTAATAATCAACGGAATTAACTTATCTAGGCCTACTCTCAACTATAGCCAAGTGCGGCAACTACGAACACAAGTAGGTATGGTGTTTCAACAGTTCAACCTGTTTCCCCATCTCAGCGTCTTAGAAAATATGACGCTGGCCCCTCAGAAAGTCTTGGGTAAAACACCGAAAGAAAGCGCCCAACTAGCGAGGTTATATCTCGAAAAAGTTGGCTTATCTGAAAAAGCCTCTGCTTATCCCGAACAACTTTCTGGTGGACAAAAGCAACGAGTAGCGATCGCTCGTAGTTTATGTATGAATCCCCAAATCATGTTATTTGACGAACCCACCAGCGCCTTAGATCCTGAACTCGTAGGCGAAGTTTTGCAAGTGATGCAACAATTGGCATCTGAAGGAATGACAATGGTAATTGTCACCCATGAAATGCAATTTGCAAAAGAAGTAGCCAATCAGGTGATATTTTTAGACAACGGTATTGTGACAGAACAAGGCCCAGCCTATGAACTGCTGACCAATCCGCAAAGCGATCGCCTACGTCTTTTCCTCAGTCGCCTTCAAATAATTCGTAATTAAAGACTTTCTTTAAACTCCCCACTCCCCACTATTCAAAGATACTCACGCAAGAAATCAAAGGGATCATCTTCCCAACAAGGTTCAGGTATCAGCCAAAACAAACTACTGTGGATGTCGGCTTCAATTTCATCAACGTCATCTCTATCAAATAGTTCTATCAAAGCTGTCCAATCACGTTCTCTCAAAGACGTTAAAGATGGGGGATATACCTGGAGATTATTTGAGTAATTCACGCGAAAAGTTGTGGTTGACAGCCGTAAAAATTTAGTATAGAAATTTGTAAATAATCAGATTTTAGCTTTGACAACCTTAATTAAATAGTGATTTTTATCCTATTAAATATGGGCTACCCTCATCAGTGTCTCACAATTTAAGTAGGAATGCTATAGTATTTGTTACATAATTACAAGCTTAATTTACTCAGACCCGAAAAATCCTCAAGGCTGCGACTCGACTAATTCCACACCAAAGACTTCAGCAAAGGACTGTGCTATATAAAAACGCACTTCTTCGCAGGTGATACCTGGAATCCATTCGGCTAAACTGCCTACAGGTTTATCAGAAATACCGCAGGGTACAATGCGCTCAAAGCCTGTCATATCTGGACAAACATTTAATGCAAAGCCGTGCATGGTAATCCAACGACTGACTTTAATACCAATAGCCGCAACTTTTCGCCCTTGTAACCAAACGCCAGTAAAAGCCGGAATTCTTTCTCCTTGCAACCCATAAACTGTCAACATGCGAATTATGACTTCTTCGAGTTCGCGTAAATACCAATGGAGGTCTTTACGATAACGTTGCAGATTTAAAATTGGATACCCCACCAATTGACCGGGACAATGGTAAGTAACCTCGCCGCCCCGTTCAATTCGATGCACATCATATTGACCTTTGTCAATGTCAAATTTGAGAAAATCTAAGTTGCTTCCTTGTCCCAAAGTGTAGACGGGTGGATGTTCTAGCAAAATTAACACGTCGTCTAGGCTAGGATTATGGATACGCTCAGTCAAGAGCGATCGCTGCCATCCATGAGCTTCTAAGTAAGGCATTAATCCTTGGTTATACAGCAAACAACGGTTTTTGTGTGGTTCCATACTATGGATTATGCCAAAAATCAACAGCATTAAGGGCGAAATATATTTCAACTTACAGGATTAGAGTCAAAGAATGTCAAGATTTGCAAAGGATTTTAAAGGAAAGTCAAGGGAACATGCATTAGAAAATACAAAGTGCTAGCTTGAATATACAACCTCAATAATAGGTTTTTAGGAGGAATTCTCTGCAATAAGCATCATGCCGAGACGATAAAGACGAATGTACCGGCTGATGACTCTCATAACATTAGTTTGCATTTCAAATAGAATCAAATTGCCACAAAGACTTGTATTATTGAACAATAGAAAGCAAAGTTCAACCGAACACAGAAGGAGCAACTATCAACAGTTCTGTAAGCGTTGTTTTAACAATGCTAAATTTTCCTCACCAAAGAATTCTAGGTGGATATCCAATTGGATATCAGCGCAGAGATGAAGAGGAAAATCAAGGGTATAATGAGCGATAACCCAGGTGCAATAAGCTTAGACACAGCTTACCAGCAGTACATAGAAAAAGTTCACAATTTGTTTTGGCGGGAGTAATGAACCTTACCGCAATTTCTTTTCATACAAAGCAAATTCACACATTAAATATTCAGTGGGAGAGTTTACATGAAGCTTGTCATCCACGGCAAAAATATTGAAATCACCGATGCGATTCGGGAATATGTACATCAAAAGATTGAAAAAGCAGTTAGTCACTTCCAGAGCATTACAAATGAAGTAGATGTGCATCTTAGCGTAGCCCGTAATCCTCGAATTAATACAAGACAAGCGGCTGAAGTAACTATTTACGCTAATGGTAGCATTATCCGTGCCGAGGAAAGCAGCGAAAACCTCTATGCCAGCATTGACTTAGTTGCAGATAAAATTGCCCGTCAACTGCGGAAATACAAAGAACGGCGTCAAGACCATAAAACTCAGTCTCAACCAGAAGAAGTTGTTGTTGTAGAATCGGTAGTTACAGATTTAATTGGCGATCGCACCCCCGAATTACCCAACGAAGTCGTTCGCACCAAATATTTTTCCATGCCGCCGATGACTCTTGCAGAAGCCCTAGAACAACTACAACTCGTAGGGCATGACTTTTATATGTTCCGCAATTCTGAAACTGGAGAGATTAATGTAATTTACGAACGCAACCACGGCGGTTATGGCGTGATCCATCCCCGTAATGCTAACGGCCATACTAACGGCAAGAACGGTAAAGCAACCCACGCCAATATTGTGATGCAGGAAAAGTTGCATTCTAAATAAGGGAATGGGGCATGGGGCATAGGGCATAGGGAATGGGGAGATGAGGGAGAAAGAACCAATGCCCAATGCCCAATGCCCAATGCCCAATGCCCATTTCCCTATTTTGCAATCTGTTGCAAAGTTTTCAGTGCTTCCTCAACGTGACCTTTAAAGTTAAACATTGAATCAAAGACGTATTGCACAACTCCTTGTTGGTTAATAACGTAAGTAACGCGACCAGGGAATAAGCCAAAGGCTGCTGTTGCGCCATATAGCTTCCGTACTTGGTCGCCTTTGTCAGTTAACAGCGTAAAAGGTAGATTGTATTTCGTAGCAAATCGTTGGTGAGATTCGATAGAGTCAGCACTGACGCCGATAACTTCAGCGCCAGCGCTTTTAAAGACTTCATACTGATCTCGGAAGGCGCAAGATTCAGCCGTGCATCCGGGTGTGTCATCTTTGGGGTAAAAATATAGGACAACATTTTTGCCGCGAAAATCTTGGAGGCTAATTGTTGAGCCGTTTTGAGCAGGTAAAGTGAAATTAGGAGCAGTATCTCCAACTTTTATTGGCATAACAAGTTGTGGTGATTATTTAACAAAATTTTACCTTGTATCTAAGTTTATAAATTTTGCTTGATTACTTGCATCAAGCGGGGTAGCTTATTACAGCTTTGCGTAAAATCGTAGCGTTTTTAATGCAAAGGGACGCGTTGGCATTGTTAGTCGATGCGTTGGCATTGTTAGTCGATACATTGGCATTGTTAGCCGATGCGTTGGCATTGTTAGCCGATGCGTTGGCATTGTTAGTCGATGCGTTGGCATTGTTAGCCGATGCATTGGCATTGTCAAATTTAATTTGCTACGAATTAATGAAATGCTGTACTTAGATACTCATCTAACAGAAAATTCCGCTTATGCGCCTGATTTCACTGGATGTTTTTCGCGGCATTACCATCGCTGCGATGATTCTCGTCAATATGGCGGGGGTCGCAGATGATGTATATCCTCCCTTAGCACACGCTGATTGGCACGGTTGCACACCAACTGACTTGGTATTCCCTTTCTTTCTGTTTATTGTCGGTGTAGCAATGACTTTCTCGCTATCAAAGTACACCGAAGATAAGAAACCAACCTCAGCTGTTTACTGGCGCATCTTACGCCGCTCCGCCATTCTCTTTGGCTTGGGATTGCTACTAAATGGCTTTTGGAATCAAGGTATTTGGACTTTTGACTTGAGTAGTATCCGCATTATGGGAGTGTTGCAACGCATCAGCATTACCTATCTGCTGGCTTCCTTAATAGTTCTCAACCTTCCGCGCAAAGGTCAATGGATACTGGCATCTGTGCTACTTATCGGCTACTGGCTAATAATGATGTACGCACCAGTACCAGAATATGGCGCAGGAGTGCTGACACGAGAAGGTAATTTTGGCGCTTATGTTGACCGTTTGATTATTCCCAAAGCACATCTATATAAAGGTGATAGTTTCAACTATATGGGAGATCCAGAAGGAATGTTCAGTACTATTCCTGCGATAGTAAGCGTCCTCGCTGGCTACTTTACTGGTCAATGGATACGCAGTCAATCTGTACAGTCACGCACAAGTATCGGGTTAGCATTATTTGGAGTTGGTTGTTTAATTATCGGTTGGGCATGGGGGTGGATATTCCCCATCAACAAAAAGCTGTGGACAAGTTCTTATGTAATCTTTACTAGCGGTTGGGCGTTACTTTTGCTAGCCGCTTGTTATGAACTCATCGAAGTCAGGGCGAATCGTCGCTGGAGTAAACCTTTTGAAATTATGGGCTTAAATGCGATCGCACTTTTCGTTCCATCCGTTTTATTGATTAAAATCTTAGTGAAAACCACTATCGGCACAGGCAAAGATGCTCCCAGTACCTACAATTGGATTTACCAGAATTTTTTCGCATCTTGGGCAGGAGTTTTAAATGGTTCCCTATTATTTGCCCTAGTCACCGTGTTGTTGTGGTGGGCTGTTGGTGTACTGATGTATCGCCAACGCTGGTTTTTGAAAGTGTAAATTTGCAAGCAGGCATCAGAAAATGAAAAAAATTTTGTTGTTATTTACATTTTAGTATTATCGAGGTTACAAAATGCCACAGAAGCGTTTGCAGATTTATTTTGTTTAATTCACTCAAACTATTAATCCACAGAAAATTTTAAAGTGTCTGGTGTTGCTTATGGAACTCACAAATTATATAGAACAATTTGTGTAATTAATTACGCTGATGGGTATAGGGATAAATAATCGCCGTTGGGCAGTGACGACAAATACTGAAGATTTTGAATTATTGTACTTAAAAGCAGGCATAATAAATTAAATTTTTTTTGTACTTTACGTTTCAGTGTTAGATAGGTTACAACAGGTATTAAGTAACCCTTTTTTAACACTCAAGGAACAAAGACGTTCGCAGCGTTATCTATACTCTTGATCAACTCATTTCCCTTCTTGTTAGGGGAATGATCCAAGTTCTGATGTCTGACAATTCTGAATAAAGAAGCGTCTCCAAACTTCTGTGTGTGTTGAAAATTATTATTTCTTCTAATTCACTAAATTAATTCATAGAAAAAATTGTGAGGTAATGAATGCATCGCATTAAATTTTGGGTACTTTTGCCAGTAGCCCTGATATTCGGTTGCTCAAATCAACTGTTGCAATCTAACCCATCTGTGGCAAACTCTAACCCAGCAGTAGTTAAACCTAGCACTCCAACTTTATTAGCAAAAGCAAGTTATCTTTCACCACTGGAACAACAGGTAATTGTTGAAACAAATAAGGTACGAACAAATCCTAAATCATATCTCCCGATTTTGGAAAACTATAGAAAGCGCTTTGAGGGGAACCGAGTCAAAATTTCTAATAATACCTATTTGCGAACTCAAGAAGGAGTCAAAGCAGTTGATGAAGCGATCGCATTTTTGAAATCAGCACGTCCTGTAGGGGCGTTGAGTGCATCTAAAGGTATGTCTTTAGGAGCAAAAGACCATGTTAAAGACCAAGGCCCAAAAGGTGCTACAGGTCATAATGGTAGCGATGGTAGCAACCCCTTTACTCGCATCAACCGCTATGGTAGATGGCAAACAACCGCAGGCGAAAATATTAGTTATGGCCCAAACACCGCCCAAGATATCGTCATGCAGTTAATTATTGATGATGGTGTGCGCGATCGCGGTCATCGAACAAACATTTTTAACGGCGCTTTTAAAGTATCTGGTGTTGCTTATGGAACTCACAAATTATATAGAACAATTTGTGTAATTGATTACGCAGGAGGGTATAGGGAAAAAACATAAACGTGATACCAATTGCAAAAAAGAATGCGACAAATAGACCATTTGTAGAGACGCGATTCATCGCGTCTCGATTCATCGCGTCTCGATTCATCGCGTCTCGATTCATCGCGTCTCGATTCATCGCGTCTCGATTCATCGCGTCTTTACCCAAGGATGTGTTGCAATCTGTCCCTCTCCGAGTCGGAGAGGGAAAGGTCTTTTTATAACCATTGCTGACTGTAAAAGCGAAATGATCGACTATTCCCCTGCAACCCAAGCACCATGAAATCCATAAGGCACTCGTTGAGGAATTATCACCCGCGCTACAGGTTCAGCAGTCACATCTTGGGCATTCACCACTACTAATTCTGAAGTATCTGAACCCTCATCGTGGACGAAAGTCATCAGCCAACCATCATCCTCAGCCGTTGCACCAGGACGCGGTGCAAACACAGCTTCACCGCTATAGCGCCCCTGTCCAAATTCGTGGGTTTGGGATTGTCCATTGCTGAAGTCGTACTTAATAATACCTTCAAATAAAGGTAGGGGATTATTCGCCATTTTGTTAGTGTAACCATATCGGGTTTGTCTTCCCAACAGGTTTTCGTTGACGCCGGGAAATTCTGAAGCTACATCGTCCAACGTCTCCTCACGCACTGTCCCCGTGTTGAGGTTAAATCGCCAGCGATATAAGCGCGGGATATTTCCTTCTGGGTCGGGTTGCGAATCGCTAGAAATCAACACAGTAGTAGAATTCATGCGACAGGCAATAAGCACTACTTCATCTCCGTCTTCGTAAGCGTTGAGGGTGTGGAAGACATAGCAAGCGGGACTCTCAAACCATCGGATATTACTGTTGTTACCGTGACGTGGTAAAATGCCGAAGCGACTAGAGCGATCGCGCTCAAACATCATTACAGGTTCTCCCCGTTGCGCTCTTTCTGGGTTAATAGTCAACGGCAAATCCATAAAAATGGTGTAGTTTTCAGTAATGGCGAAATCATGCATCATCACCCCCATTGGCAGGTCAATTGGCACTGTCCACAACAATTCGCCTTGTGCTGAAACCACACTATATTGCAGGTACGGTGGCGCAAACACAGAGTAGCCAAAGAACATCATTTCGCCCGTCACTGCATCTACCTTGGGATGGGCTGTGAAGGCTGAAACCAGCTTGCCATTGTAGTTATACTCGCCAATAGTATCTAATTCAGGAAGCTTGATAGCGTAAGGTTTACCTCCCTCATTCAGCGCCAACATCTGGCCAGCGTGCCACACCAAGGCAGTATTGGCAGTATTTTTGTAGCCAGCGTAGGGGCTATCCATTTGTGGTGGTTCTAAAAATCCACTCCAGAGAGCCTTACCTGCAATTCGTTCTTTTTTCCATCCGACTGTCTGGACGTAACGGTTGCGATAAGTAGCTACGCCGTTGCTAATTTGCACACCATGCAACATCCCATCCCCATCAAACCAATGATATTCACCGATGGGTTTCCATTGAGGGTTAGGGCCATTTCGAACAAACATCCCTGATAAGTCAAAGGGTAATTCACCAATAACTGGCAACTTGTCGGTGGTGATTTCTTCACGGATTGGAGCAAAATTGCGATCAAGATAAGGATTGATTGCTGTTGTTACCATTGCCTTGATTTATCAGAGTTACAGAAAAACGAGCTAGAGCCAACGGCTTCCTCTTTTTGAGATGCTAGCGCAAAGGTTCTGTGAAAACGCCCTATAGGATAATTTTGAGCCTGTGGACATATCTATAGGACTTACGCACACTCTACGAATTCTCGGCGCTCTTGGCGTCTTGGCGGTTCGAGAAATTAAGCTTTTTAGCAATTTTTGCGTAAGTCCTAATCTAAATAGAAGATAGGCATCATCCGAAACAAGCCGGTTGAAACAGGAATCTCCGTCGTTTTAATGCTAGGGAGTATCAATGAATCTGATAATTTGATGCATAAGGCTTTTGGTGACTGATAACATTGAGCGCTATCTTCAACCAATCAATATAAGTCTGTTCTCTTCGGATCACCAACTCCAGCACCAGCCTTTGCATTACTTGCTCACGGTTGGCAGACTCATCACCAAGTGATGGCAAATCAATGATTTCACATTCAGCAAGCTTTTTAGTTCGAGCCGCCAATTGTTGCTCCAGCAGGTAAATGATGGTTTCATTCGGTAACTGATCTGCAAAATGCAACTGGGCAAGCATTGGTTCTCGGATAGTTGGCAAAGGCTGATGAGTCCCAAGCCATCGGGCGAATTCGGCTTTTCCTGACTCCGTTACGCTGTAGACTTTGCGGTTGGGGCGATCGCGCCCAATCTCAATTGTACAGGTAATCCAGCCTTGCTCAACTAGCTTATCGAGAGTTCTGTAAATTTGTGCCTGGTCTGCCGGCCACAAATGGGCAATGCATTGATCAAAGCAGTTCGTTTTCAGGTCATAGCCCGTCATTTCCTGCTGCTGAAGAAGACCTAGAATTACGTATGCTAGCGACATTAAGACAGTTTTCCCATAATTGATATTTTCTCGATAGGTTCCACACTATGTACTTCTTATAAGTTTATGCTAATATATGAGTAATCAAATATAAGATACAACAGTTATAAAAAGATATGTTGATTGTCATGCGTCTTAACAAGGAAACCGAATACATGAACTGAGGTTGGGCAGATAGCTAATGATGCTGTTTGCACAAGACAGTGAGGAAGTGGCGATGTATGTTGAGTGCCGCTCCCGTAAACCTGCGGGGATCTTGCTACGCCATCATTAGATATGCTCCTCATCGCTAGCGTATGACTCAACAAACTAGTTGTTCGCTACAGTCTATTCGTGATGAATACTGACGCAGCAATCATTTAAGCCATTCAAGACTATCGTAACGAAAGGATGGGTAACATTGACTTCTAATACACTTTCACAAAGAATTCGTCAACATCAATATCTGCGTGATTTACGAAATAAATTACTCCACCTTCACAAGATGTTGCTGGATACAGAACGCATTGCCTACGAACAGGTTAGTGGACGAGTATCAAGTGGAGAACTTCTTCAGCTAGTTATCGCTCATGAACAATTTGCTTGGCTACATCGCATTTCCGAGATGGTTGTGCAAGTTGATGAAATGCTCGAAGCAGATGAACCGATCGCAATAGAGGATTTTGAAAAGTTGATTGCTGATGTCCGCACGTTGATTATACCGTTAGAGACGGGCAATACCTTCGAGAGAAAGTATTACAACGCTCTCCAGCGCGAACCTGCTGCCGTGTTGGCACATGCAGAAATATCAAGATTTCTCACGTCTAAGGTTTAAGGTAGCCTTGTAAAGGCGACATGGCAAGACTTGGGGCTTAAGCCCCAAGTTCTGGAATAACCTCTCATATCGTTTATGACAAAGGTTTGGCTTCGATGTACCTTTGTACAGCGAAGCTTTGTTCAGGAGTGCTGAGTGCTGAGTGCTGAGTAACCCCATAGATAAATCTAGGGGATTGAAGTAAGGACGCATTATTTCTCGTGCTACGCATCTCGAAATAAATCTTTTTTGTTTTTCCATACCGCATGCTGGGGCTTCAAACCTTTTGTGCTGAGTGCGCTTATTACTTTTTTACTCAGCACTCGTTACTCAGCACTCAGCACTGTTTCGGTGATCGTTGAAAAAGGGTTGGGGCAAATCATCCCAATACAATAACCTTTCGTGAAAATCTGGAATACTTGCGGCGGAATCGTCAGCGTTGATTCAGGAAAATGGTTGCTTTTGTCTGGCGTTGGTTTCAATAATTTAGGTAATCTGCATCGGCTGCATTACCCGCCTGCGATTGAAATCCCAGATTGCAACACATCCTTGGGTAAAGACGCGATGAATCGCGTCTCTACAAATGGTCTATTTGTCAATTGCGATCGCAGCGTGGCAATCTCAAACCTTACCATTGCGATCGCAACATCTGCCGTTGAGATTTATTTCCCCTGTCTCCGTTGTTTAACAGCATAGCCGTAGGGCAAAGCCCAGTTTGGTTCTTCATCCAAATGGGAACGCGCATGAATCGACCAATATGGATCGCGGAGCATTTCTCGACCAATGAGAACTAAATCCGCACATCCACGAGTAATTACTTGGTTAGCATACTCAGCCTCCTTTATCATCCCTACAGCCCCAGTCCTAATCCCAGCCTCTTCTCGGATTTTGGCAGCAAAAGGCACTTGATAACCTGTCTGCACGGGAATCCTGGCATGAGGGACTAAGCCTCCTGTGGAAACGTCGATTAAATCAACGCCTAATTCCTTTAGTTCACGCGATAATATCACTGACTGCTTGAGATCCCAGCCTCCCTCTACCCAGTCGGTAGCAGAGAGGCGCACAAAAAGCGGCATCCCGGTTGGCAGAATCTCTCGGATTCGTCTTGTAACCTCCAGTAACAAACGCATTCGGTTCTCCAACGAACCACCGTAACGATCTGTTCGTTGATTACTTAGCGGCGAAAGAAAAGAATGCAGTAGATATCCATGAGCCGCGTGGATTTCGATAATCTGAAACCCCGCTTGAACGGCACGCTGCGCTGTGGCAACAAAGGCTTCAATCACTTCTTCAATCCCAGCTTCATCGAGGGGTATGGGAACGGGGCCGCCTTCTTGAAACGGGATTGGGCTTGGGCCAATTACAGGCCAACCGCCTTCTTCAGGTGTTAATGGTGTACCACCCAGCCAGGGAACATTGCAACTCGCCTTTCGTCCAGCATGGGCTAATTGAATTCCTGCGATCGCTCCTTGCTCACGAAGGAAACGGACAATCCTAGCTAGTGGCTCGATGTGCATGTCGTCCCAAAGACCAAGATCGCCGGGGGTAATTCGCCCTTGGGCTGTCACGGCTGTAGCTTCGACTACAATCAGATGAGTACCTCCAGTAGCCCGACTCCCCAAATGGACAAAATGCCAATCATTTGCGAATCCATTTTCTGCCGAATATTGGCACATTGGTGACATTGCGATGCGATCGGGCAGGGTAATATCTCGAATTTTCAGTGGACTAAACAAGTCCACTTCCGGTACATCTGAATCGTGCAGACTTGTTGATTGACAACCGGGAGAATCTATGAATTCTAATTCGGTCTGAGCTGGAGATGATGGCAAGGTACTTAATTTCTCTGTAGTCATGCTGTTACTTTTCTGTGCTTTGTGGACTAAAAGCCGTGTCCTTTATTAGCTCGTCAAAATCAATTCTAGATAGGGAGTTTCAGATATTGGGTGTCTGATTTTTTGTCACTTCCCAAACGATTTTTAACTAATTCCCATAATTTCCCATCCCTCTATAGTGTAGAGATGTAAAGAACTTCCAAATAAAAATATCCCATTACAAAGGAACAACGGGGATAAGGAGAACAAGGTAAAATTTTCTTCCTCATTTCCCTCTGCCTTCCCTGCTCCCCCTATGGTGTACACACAAGTCGGAAATAGTAGTCTGTCAAGGAATAATTGATGAGTACATTCTCTGTAGAGACGGCGATTTATCGCGTCTCTTTAACATGTCAGTCTTTTAGACGCGATAAATCGCGTCTCTACATGAGGGCTTTCTGGCTTATCCCAAGCGTACTAGGATAAAACTGGATCTGATTTCGTAGCCTGCTTCCCTTATAGCCCTGCAAACCACTCATAGCCCTGATCTTCCCAATAGCCTTTACGAGGTAACAAATTGCTGACGAATGTAATTTGAGTTACCCACTTACTTTGCTTGTAGCCCAGTTTAATTGGGGATGCTAGGCGTATGGGCGCACCATTATCAACTGATAAAGGTTGTCCATTCTTTTGATAAGCCATGAGAGTTTGGGGATGTACAGCAGAGGCAAGATCCCAGCTTTCATAGTAGCCATCAGCAGATTTAAAGTAGACATAGCGGACGTTTGACTTCGGCTGTACTAGTGCTACCAAGTCTCTTAATCGCACACCCCCCCATTGAGCGATCGCAGCCCAGCCTTCAACACACACATGGCGAATTACCATTGAAGTCAGGGGAAGTTTTTGAATATCTGCCATGCTCAATTGCATCGGATTACTAACCTCGCCATCTATTTTCAGGCGAAACTGTGCTGGATCGATTTGCGGCGTGAAGTCAAAGGTATTAATCAGTAATTTGTCTGGTTCTATGGCACTAACAGGAAATTCTGGAACTGGTTTTTGACTTAGCAGGAGTGCTTCAAGACTTTGATTTAGTGGCTCAGATATTTGCCGCAGATTATCTGAGAATAAACTTGTCCCACAGCCACCTAAAAGAAAACCCACCCCTGAAAGTCCAGATACTTGCAGTAACCGACGACGGGATAGGGTGCGTTTGGGAAGAATCAGACTCATATTACCTCTACAGGAACATAGACTTAACTAGACGGATGCTTCCTACCTTCAGGGCAAGTAAAGAATGAGCAATTGTAAACAGTATGACTGTAGGAACAGTGATAAAGTGAACAGTGCGTAGAGTTTGCCAATTACCAAACAGCCCGGAAAGCCAATACAGTTGAGCAGGTTTGTACATCGCCAGACCACTCAAGATTGCCAGCAGCAGCACTGGAATAATAGCAGTATAGACTAGCCGATGCCATGCGTAGTTTTTGCGCTTTGGGTTCTGGCTGACTTGCAATGCTTTTAAGTCACCGCCATCGGCAAAGCGACGCTGCCAACGACGAGTTATAAAAATATAAAATCCATACCAAAGTAAGTTCAGCGAAAACAGCCACATAGCAGCAAAATGCCAATGTCTGCCACCCGCTAACCAACCTCCTAGCAGCAGAAAGTCAGGAAACTGCCAACCTGCACGCCCTCCAAATACCGGATTGGCATTATAGATTTGCAGTCCGCTAGCGATCATTAAAATGAGACTGATGATATTAATCCAGTGAAAGGTTTTTGATAGAAAAGTCTGACTTGGTGTTGACCGGACTTTGCGTTTAGATGAAATCATACCAATTTTGGATTTTGAATTTTGGATTTTAGATTTTTAGATTGTTCCCAGTTAGACTTTCGGATTGGGTCTTGTAATCCAAAATCTAAAATTGGCACGTTTTAGAGAGGTTGAGTAGGAAAAAATGGAGCCAGCCAAAGTTGTACCCGGACATCCCAACCGAGAAGAATAGCAATTGCTGTGGCCACGATCGCTACACCACCAATCCTCTGCAACGCTGCACTATGGGAGCGAAGATTAAGGATTCGTTGGCTTAGTACTCGCCCACCGTAGGCGATCGCTAAAAGAGGCAAACCTGCTCCAATTCCATAAGCAAGCAGTAGCCAAAATGCATTTATGACTTGATGATTAACTGCTGCTAGGACTAAAATACCTCCCAAAACTGGCCCAGCACAGGGAGTCCATAAAAGTCCCAATTGAGTACCTAACCAAAATTCTCCCATAAGTCCGATTCGCGGGGGTTTCTTAGCCCAATTGCCGACCGGAAAATAAGAAAATATTCGGTAACTCCAGGTGGGAAAAATTGTGAGTAATCCTAAAAAGAAAAGGAGTGCGATCGCGCCATTCCGTAGTAAATTAGCCAAGCCTGTAAACCAGCTTGCTGTGACACCGAGTAAACTACCAGCCAGTGCAAAACCAGTGATTAACCCCCCTAACAGTGCTATTGGGCCGTAGATGTGGGATTGGAGCGATCGCCCCAATAGTACAGGCAAAATTGGTAAAACACAGGGTGAAAGCACATTCAGAACGCCCCCCAGTAAAGCCAGACTGATTGACAAACTAGAAGTTGTCATAATTCCTTCTACCCCAATAGCTGGCGGATAGTTTGCTCTATTTTTTCGTATGCCCCTTCACCAATATGGTCATATTGTAGTAAACCTTGGCGATCGGCTAAAAACGTATGGGGCCAATACTGATTTTCGTAAGCGTTCCAGGTTTTGTACTCGTTATCAACCGGAACTGGATAAGTAATTTGGTGTTGTCGTAGTGCCTTTTTTATATTGTTTGCGTCTCGCTCAAAGGCAAACTCTGGTGTGTGGATGCCAATCACCTTGAGTCCCTGCGACTCATACTGTCGATGCCATCTAGTAATGTAGGGCAGAGTACGCTGGCAGTTAATACAAGCAAAAGTCCAAAACTGTATTAGAACAACACTGCCTTTGAGGTCAGCAATCGACAAAGGAGTAGAATTAAGCCACTGACTAATACCCTGAAACTCTGGCAGACTCTTACCTGCCGGAGTTTTAATTGTAATAGTTTTCAAGTCTTGCGTATTATTACTTTTTGCAGGAGAAATAGAAGGGGCATCTATTTTTCTGAAGTTGGAAAATGTTGTGGTTGCACCGATTCCGACAACCCCCAATCCAAGATAAAAAAGCAACTGACGCCGACGAAGTAGGTTGTGATTCATCAGAATTTCTCCTGTTGAGGTCAAAGTGCCAAAGTATAAGGATTGGATCAAGATTTTCTTGGTAAGCAGCCCCTATACTTAGTACAAGAAAAGTGAGATGCAAGGCTACTTGTGGCTAAGGTTTGCTGGAAGGTGGGGATTGCTTCATCGCATCACCAGCTTTATCTTTGCTCATCGCATCACCAGCTTTATCTTTGCTCATCGCATCGCCAGCTTTATCTTTGCCCATCGCATCGCCAGCCTTGTCTTTACTCATCGCATCGCCAGCTTTGTCTTTGCCCATCGCATTACCAGCTTTGTCTTTACTCATCGCATTACCAGCTTTATCTTTGCCCATTGCATCACCAGCTTTGTCTTTACTCATTGCAGGAGAGGCTTCAGGAGCAATTTGATTGTTGCTTGCAGGACTGCCAGAGCAAGCAGTGAGACTAGTGGTTAAGCTTAAACCAGCAATTAAACAAAGTATTTTCCAGTTCATAGTCTTCTTTCATCCTTTGGATAGTTGTTTTTGTGTTGATTCAAGGGAAATTAAGCTACAAGCAGATTCATAAAAGCTATTGAAATAAAGAAGATACCTTCTTGTAGAGAACTCCATCAGACTTTTGCTACTGATGTTTGAGTTATCCCGGAACATCCAAAGTATCTCAGTTATATCTGAGAGTTTATTGAAACGAAGCCATGATTTTCATAAATTTATCCCTTGAGAAAATTTAGTTAATTCTCAGCATTTTCTCAGGTATTCATGGTAGCTCAAAGCTATAGGATTACTATTTGATTTTTGAATGGAATTAGGTATTGTAGAGTGTGTTAGAACGGAGTTCGTAACGCACTATTATCAAGGGTTTGATGCCGTACTCTCTGTGCTAACACATCCTACAGATATTTTCTCCAAATCAAACCGGATTCCTATAGAATTTAATTTAGATATTCTCTCAGCCAAACCTCATTCTGAAGCGAATGAACGCAAGTTAGCATAATAAACAATGTTTTCATTGCACTGATGTTATTGTGATTATGCCCAGAAGACTACATCGTTTAATCCAAAGACTAGCAAGCTACCCAATCCAATTTATTTGTGTAATATTTTGTTATTGAAGAATATCTGCGCTTTGATGCTCCTGATACTAATATTATGGGTAATAAAGGAACAAAGCGACTTTTAAGTACTGGGATATGCGATCGCTAACTAGCAATTAGGGTGAGTAATACTACCCACCCTAACACTTTAACTTGCTACTGCCTCAGCAGGGGCTGCCTCAGCAGCAGTTATGGGTAAATAAACACTAACTTTCTTACGGGTTTTGCCCTTTCTCTCAAACATTACAACACCGTCGATTAAGGCAAACAGAGTGTCATCGCTACCAATACCGACATTGTTACCAGGGTGGAATTTAGTACCACGCTGACGCACGAGAATGTTTCCTGCACGGACAACTTGACCGCCATAACGCTTGACACCCAGACGTTGGGCATTAGAATCACGACCGTTGCGTGTACTACCTGTTCCTTTCTTATGAGCCATGATTTCCTCTTGTGTATCTTCTTATTATTATTCAGCAGCAGTTTCAACTTCTTCGGTAGGAGTCTCATCTAAAACGGGGGTTTCCTTCTCCGTTTCTCCTTCAAAAGCAAATACTTCGCCGTTAAGGGTGATGGAGTCAATCATAAGTCTGGTAATTTCCTGACGATGCCCCCGCTTTTTGCGGGTTTTCTTTTTGGGCTTCATCTTGTATACCAGAACTTTACGACCTCTGTAATGTCGCATTACAGTCCCTTCTACAGTTGCACCTGTCACTAGTGGCTGTCCAATGGTGACTTCGCCATCGTGCTGCACGAGTAATACGGAGTCTATTGTAACTTTTTCATCTGGTTCGATCGCAAGCAGTTCAATATCGTAAAACCGGCCTGGCTCTACTCGTATTTGTTTCCCGCCAGTTTCAATAATCGCGTAGGTCATGGAATTGTCCTTGAGGTTGCCGTACAGGTAGCTGGTTTTTATCTCGTGTAGAGAGCCTTTTGCCAGCTTTTGTAATATGTCTACCTGATCCGAGCAGGAATTAGACAGACAATCTAATATACTATTTTATCAACAGGTGCCAAGTCAAGCTTTTATTTGCCACAAGTCGTCATGGCTAAATCACCCACGCAAAGAATGTAAAATGCATTGATAATTCAAAATCAATGTTATTTAGTTAAATACTGCTTCCATCTTAGGACTGAGTTTTATATATTAGCAGATATATTTAGACTAAAACTTATATTTTCTTATCAGAATCTACACATTTTTCTTCTTTGTTTTAAAATTAAACTTACACTCTTAAATAGTAAGGTTCTTCAGAAAATTTAGTGATTCCATAGGGGTCAAATTACTAGATTGAAACCTGATATTTAAAACAGGAGATAAACTGTCATGACACAGCAAAACGCTACCCGACTTTTTGAAGCCGTAAAAAAAGATCAAGCACTACAGCAAAGACTCAAAGCAACAGCAAATCCAGAAGCCTTCGTTAAAATTGCTCAAGAGCGTGGCTATGATTTTAGCGTCGAAGAACTGGATAGTGAAATTAACAAATTGTCTGAAGAAGATTTAGCCGCCATTATTAATCCAGGATGGGGGAATAGACGGCACATTAATCCTAGATAATTCCTGTTCGAGGAAAGCGAAAATATAGGAACAACTAAATTGACAAGTTTTGCTCCTTAAGGGGATATCGTTGCATCATCTCCTTTAGGGGCATTTTTGTTAAACTAAGTACAGTTTTGCGTAAAATCGTAGCAAATTGAGGGTTGAAATTTAAACGCAGAGGGGCGCAAAGGTAAGCGCAAAGGTACGCAAAGAATTCGCTACGAATTAATGAAATGTTGTACTAAGCAACTCTTGGTATTAGTCATTGGGTATGGGGATTTTTATACTGATCCTCTGTATCACTATTTTTCATTGACTTCCCACCTGCTTAACTCATGAGTTAGGATGACTATATTTTAATCAGGTGATATGGAAAGAATAGAAGTTGAGCAAAGAACTATTTTAATTGGTTTGGCAGGTAGTCACGGCTATGGTTTAAATCGTCCTGATTCAGACTTTGATTATCGGGGAGTATTTATCGCACCCAAAAGGTATTACTTGGGATTTGATCATATAGAACAAAAAGATACTGGTTGGGATGAACCAGGAATATTTCCATTTATTGATGGCAACAAAGACACAGTTATATATGAATTAAGAAAAATACTCCAGTTATTAGCAGGTGCGAATCCCAATGTTTTAGAATTGCTCTGGTTAAGTAACTATCCTTTTTTAAGCGCAGTCGGACAGCATTTAATTAATCATAAGCAGTTATTTTTGAGCAAGAAGGTAAAACATACTTACACTGGTTATGCCTTTGCCCAAATTAAAAAAATGGAAACTCATCGGAAATGGTTGTTAAAGCCACCGCAAAAAAAGCCAATACCATCTGACTTCGCCATAGAAGACGAAGCACCCCTCAGCAAAGATGAGCTAAATGCTTTTCTAGAATATCTTTATAACTTAATCAGAGGACGGATTGAGTTTTTGGAAGAAGCGGAACAATTATACCAATTGCTGACGGCAGATATTGATTTTAAAGGCGTGTTGAAACAATACACTTTGCCAGATGAAACTTTGGAATATACCCAAAAGTTAACCAATAGCCGTAAAGATTTTATCCGTCTGCTTCAGAAAAGTCAAAGTTATCAAATAGCTTTAAGAGAATGGAAAGCTTACTTATCTTGGCAAGAAAATAGAAATCCGGCTAGAGCAGAAATGGAAAGAAAATCGGGTTTTGACCTCAAACATGGAATGCACTGCATTAGATTGTTACGCAGTGGAGTAGAAATATTGCGGCGGGGTGAAGTGATTGTAGATAGGAGAATAGCTGGTGATTTTGGGGATTTAAAAGCTATTTTAAAAGGTGAGTATTCTTATGAAGAAGTGATGAAAAAGGCAGAAGATTTGGTGGCTGAAATGGAAATTGTTTACGAACAATCTACCCTACCTCACAAACCTGATTTAGAGCAAATTAATGAGTTGTGTATGGAATTGGTGGAAATGCAGGGATGGTATTAACAACGCATGTTTTGATTACTTTTAAAGATTTTTGAGTAGCGAATGAGTAGCGATCGCTCTATTTTTGATTCACGCACAAATTATCAAAAATCTGGGCATTCGCCCTTGGTAGCTTCTGGGTGAACGTAATAGCGAAGTACTGTATTTACATCGTCTCCGATCCAATAGGCAACTCTGTCAGGGGAGTTACCAGCCGCGATCGCCCAAGTTGCAAAAGTGTGCCTGGTAGCGTAGGGGTTCAAATAAGGAACTTTTCCCTCATTGGATAATTTCTTCACTACTCCGGTTTGGTTTTTCCCGTCTCGGTTCCAAGCATGGCTCAATGCCGAACTAGTCATAGGACAGCCTCTTTTTGTTGAAAAAATACGGGAATCACCTGATGCTGTTGGCTTCATCGATAGCAATAGTTCATGCAATTTGGCTCCGGCGCTGCACTGGAATATTCTGCTTTTACCGTTCTTTGTGCCTTTCTCTATCCCCAAAAGGTTTTTTGATCTGGAGATGCTGATCTGTAAGCAATCTCTCGAAACATCTTTCCAGGTAAGAGCAAATGCTTCACCATGTCTGCAACCAGTCCAAAAGAGAAACTTTATGAGATTGCTGTAATGACTGCATCGGTCGTCAGACTCAAAAGCTCCGACGATCGCATCTCGCTGTTCAATGGTGAAAGCCCTACAATCATCGGTGTTATTCTTGGTTTTCTTAATTTTTTTGAGGCTCTCAAATGGATTGGCTGTGATAATTCCTTCCTCTAAAGCCCAACGACAGCATTGGTCAAATCGGAGTAAATATTTTGAAGCCATAAACTGGCTTGTGTTCTCCATTAGCCAATTTCTGATTTTTGGCGCGTCTAAAAGTGAGCGAGATGGTAGCCGATCGATAGTTCTGCTTACCACTTTGTAAGTAGAGTAGATAGTGGTTGCTTCTATCTGCCTAGACTGAAATTCTGTAAACATCTCCCACAACTCCCCCAAGTCGCCTTTACTATTTGGGGAAAGGGAATTTAGGGGAGTTGCGATCGCACTAGGACTAAACTGATATCTCTCCAAGGTAGGGTCAAAGCGCCCCAATGAAATATCGGTTGCTATGGCATCCCGACGTAAACGCACAATATCGCGGTTGCGTTTAAGGTCTTTTAACCCCGTAGATATTTGAAATTGCTTAGGAAAGCCTTTGACTCTAAACCGCAGCAAAAGTTTGTCTGACCGTGGATCGGAGCTAATCCACTTATCTTCGGTGTCCATTAGTTGCTTCCCCACCCGCCGCACCGAGGACAGCAGAGCAATTCGCCGTCCTCCTGAATCCACCCACCGCCATTACACTTATTACATAGGGTTGCGTTGTCAGCCTCTGCTGCAAGACACCACCTCAAGGTTGCGTTGTCAATCTTAGTGTCGTCGTAGTCTGGGTCGTCAGCATCTAATGCCCAAAGATGACCGCAGTCTAAACACAACCAGAAACCTTGATTTTCTTCATAGTCTAACGTTGTGGAATCACATCGAGGACAAGTTGTTTGACTCATTGCAGAATTAAAAATTATTTGGAATTTTTAAGTTTTTTAAACCCAGAAAATTTTGTCTACAGTCGCTAAAACCCATTATTAGCAAGGGTTTTAGCCGTCTACAGGCGAATTTTTAAATCTTAAAAATTGTAGGCACTGTAGACGGTCTAAAGTTTAATTAGTGCTTGGGTATTGAGGGTTAGCTGAAATTCTCAAAGTATTTGAGAGATGATAGTTAATTCGCCTACAATCAAGTCTAGACAAGGTGTAGACGGACTGTAGGCAAACTGTAGACATTACTTTGACCACCTCCAGCCGAGGCGATCGCCACTATCTACCACTTCCCCCAAACCCCTCTCAGCAAGGGATTGAAAGATTATCCTGATATTCTCTGGGTCATCTTTCTTAAATTGCTGGCTTGCTTGCTGGAGTACTCGCGCCTTCAAAATCTCCCCTGGATGCTCTTTTCCCCAAGTGAGAATGATCTGCTCATATTCATTGAGGTCTTGGGGCAATTGCATCTCCTCATTTCCCCCGCCGGAGTTTTCCGCCTGCACCGTCGATCCGGTTCCCCAGTTGCTAAGGTCAAGCTCACATGGGCAGTCATCGACCATAAACCGCCTTTTACCACCAGCTTTCAACCACTGCTCTAGTTGAGGATCTTTGAGTTTAGTCCTGGCGTGGTCGCGTCCGAACTGTCCCAAACGCACCAGACAGAAGCAGCTTCGGCTTGATTAATCCATGACCAATCATCTGGTTTAGCGTCGCTGTCGTAGACAACTACACGACCACCGATTTTGGAGGATAGGTACTGGGTAAAGGTTGATTTCCCGTCGCCAGTTCCACCAACTAAAGCAACGTGTTTCTGTTTTTTCTGGATGTACTCAACTGGATCAGTGATTAAGTTCTTTGGTTTCCAGTTGGCATCCAATGCCCCAACGGTAACGGCTAACTGTGCTGTGGGTTGAGTGTTGGCGCGGGCCCACGCTTGGAAGTTGACCCGTGATGCTCGGTCAATATCGCCGAGTGATTGTTGCAGTAATTTGGCTGTTTGGCGATGTCTGCGACCTACTTCTAAAGTCCCGACGGATGCCGCTAGAATCCAGGGTTTTGACTCAGGCTTTTGACTTGCCCCCAGGAACAACAAGCCACAGCTGACAGCTAGACTACCCCAGAATGACCACTTGGCATAGGCGTACATCTGCAAATGTTGATGTAACTGGGATGGGTGTAAATCACTGCTCATATTCCTAGTAAGACCCCCACTGCAACCAACCCAACCCGCAACAGCAGAACATCTCTAATCTCTGGCACTATTTGCCGCAAGTAAAGTGCGACAATTCCAGCGATCGCTAACACCCCCAGTACTCCCAACCGGATAAAACCAGGTATGGGTATACTTACCCAGCAACTACTTAATAAAGCCGGAATCGTAACTGTGGAAGCAAGGGTATAAGCTAAGTCTGGGAGATTGTCTGGGAGTGCGATCGCGTTTATCCACCCTTTTTTAAATTGCTCTAACTTAGATAGCTCGGCTGTACTAGCGACTGGCGAGTAGTGACCCTTATCGCTTGGAACCTCAACGACAATTTTTTGCTCATCTGCCATACTGCACCTCGATTTTGAGGTAGAAAGGGCGGCTCCCCTCCGGTTTGCATAGGGTGACGATCGCAATGATTAGAGCGCCAATGACGCAAATAAGAATGCTTATTTGATTCATTCCTGCTCCTTCTCCTTCTCTCGTATGGCTTTCCAGGTTTCGGGGTAAGTTTTCCTGTGCATCCGCCGAATTTCTGCTTGCACCTCTGGCGGTTGTTTTTTTAATTCTTCAGATATAGCTATAGCCGCAATCAGCCAAGGGCTACGAGTATTTCAGTCATTCTCTCTCCCCCAGTCGCTGTACAAGCCGTATCCACTGGTTTCGGTCAGTCGATCATTGATTCGGTTGATAACTGGGTTATCACTGGCGGGTAGTGGTTTCCCTTGGAGGTAGGCGGTTGAGATTTCGGCGCACTCCTCCTCAGATGCACCATTACCTAGTAGCTGTCCCTCTGGGAAGCCGACATGGTGAATTTCGTTACTGGGATTTGGTTGATCAGTCATATAATCAAAGTGATGTTTAGTTTCTTGGTGGAGACGACATCGCATTGGGGCGATCGCGGATCTGTGCGGACGGCGGCCGCCTTAATAATCAACTTTTGATGCAGTGGTTGAATTGAAGTTAGTCACTAGCCATATCTGCCAAGTTTTTCGCTTTTGTGGGCTGACTTCGATGGGCTGACGGGTATCGAGACAAACCCCGCGCCCATCGTTGAGTTTTACGTAAAGGCTCTTACCTGTTTTGGTTCGAGAAAACAGTTGTCCGGGTGCTAAAGTGTCAAAACCTACTTGAGTTTTCCCAACTACGTATTCAGCCTGGTGAACATCAAAACCCTCAGAAAGTGGATCTGTTGACATTTCTTTCCACTCTCTCGGCTTTCTGGTTTTAGCCTCAGCATTACTGGCTGACTTGCCGTTAGTAGTGGCTCGATCTGTGGTCTGTTGGTCGGTCATAGTGGGTAACGTGTGCCTCGATAATGGGTGATATGTGCCTCACAAGTGGGTCGATAGTAGGTGATATGTACCTCGATATTGGGTGACGTGTGCTTTGTGTTAACTTGAAAACGACATCTGTCTATTTGCTAAAGTATTGCTGTATAAGCATTTCGGTGTTTTTGTCTTTTGGTGCTGCGCTACAATCTCCTTAATTGAAATTTGAACCGGGCGATCGCTTGCGAGTAGTGGTCGCCTTTTTATTTGCACTGCCAACCCCGCGACGCTACGACTTATGGGTGAATGCAGTTACTATCCGGCTTTACTCCTCTTCTGGTTCGGCGGTGATGACGATAGTTACTCTGTTGTCACCAGGGTTAAGGCTGACAAGAAAAAATTCTTGATCGCTGTCCAGGTCTTCAAACGCTATCTCCGAGTCAGCCGGGAATCCTTGTAATTTTTCAATCAAATTTTGAATAGTAATTGTCACGCTGGTTATCTCCTGGGTAAGTTGTTGGCGGTCAAGTTTCCCCTAGCAGGTCTTTGGTATTCGCTCAGTGCTGGCAGGCTGCTATCTCTGCCTGGTTTGTAAAAACTGATTTTCCTTGCCAAAGTAGTTGTAGGCGTATACAACTGAGTATAGTGTAATAGTAGGAGCATGAAATGTAAAGGTTGTGTGCGGATACAATAAGGAGTAGTAGATGGGTACAACAAAAGATGAGAAAACCACTTCACGGAGAGAGGAAGCAGAAGTTAAACCTCTCGATATCGCCAGAAGGAATGGAATTACTGGAAGAGAAGGCCAAAATCTTAGGAATCAGCAAGAGCGAGATCATCGAGCGAGTAGCCAGAAATCAAGTATCTTCAGCTCCGGAACAGCAGTTACTGGGGGAATGCTTGACCACCTGATCGATGAATATTGCAGTCAGGTGGCAATAAAACAAGAGGAGATTGAGCGCCTTAATAATGAGGTAAGTCGGCTCGAAACCAGGGTTCAAGAGTTCAAAGCACTTCGAGCCGAACTGCAAAAACAATTTCAAGAAGCTTCATGACAGCCGTCCTGCCCGCTCTGGCAAGGACGGCTTTTTCATGGATATGTCGCCTACTTTCTGTAGCAGGCGATGCATCTGTGACTATTCGGGGTTGAGTTGCGATCGCTGTTGACTAATACCCAATGACCAATGACCGAGAAACCAACATACCCAAACTTCGACAACCTAGTAAACCAGACAGATGCAGAAATGCAGCGATTGGGCTGGACAGAACTCCAAGGTCGAGAGCATTTGATGAAATATTATGGAGTGCGATCGCGGCTCCTGCTGACCGAAGAGGAGTTAGACAACTTTCTGCTTTACCTGCAACTGACCGATTCCCCAACACCCAATAACCAATGAGTACACAGGAAGAACAGATAAAAGCTGCGATCGTGATTTATGGAGACGAAATAGCGATCATTGACCCAGAAGTAAACGGTGCTACAGAGGTTGCCTGCCGCAATCTACATAAATTTGTCGATTACGTTCAGACCTTAGACCCACTCTTGGAACGCCATGAGGCGATCGTAATGACAGCCGCAATTTTAGACGGACTGCCAGCATTGCTCGAAACAGACCAAGACCTTATTGCTGGGCTAAAAGCCGAGTGTCGGGAATTAAGGAATCATCGCCAATAAAAACCGAACTTCAAATTGCGATCGACCCTTTTTAATAGTAGGAAAAAAACAGACACTCAAAAAAAAAGAGTGATTACCTGAATCACCCCTAAAATCAAATTAAAAATATGATAAATACTTTTGCGCCTCCAACACTTTCACTGAGCAATGTTGATGTTGAAATTACGCTTCTAGGAGCCATTCTACTTGATCCACAAGTAATTTGCAATGTAGCTGAAGTCTTGCCAGCAGAAGCATTTACCGTACAATCTCATCAGAAGATTTATCAAGCTGCTGTCAGCTTGTATAAACAGCAACAAACAGTAAGTTCACTAACAGTTACTAACTGGTTGCTTGACAGAAATTTATACAAAGAAGTTGGCGGGAACAATACCCTGGCAATGCTTGTTAATAACTGTGTTTCATGTGCTAACGCAGATCATTACGCTGAAATGTTAGTAGAAAAACATATCAGAAGACAGTTAGTAAATTTAAGCACAGAGCTAGATCAGAAAGCCCATGAAACAGAGAAACCTTTGGCATGGATTTTAGAGAATATTGAGCAAAAAATGCTCAAGCTTACTCAATTGAGGAACGCTAAAGGTACTGGATACTGGCAGAAAATTGATGACATAGCCTTCGAGCGCCTTTGTAAAGAACTCGAAGATATTGAAGAAGTTGAAAATGCGGCCCAGCGAGATTGGCTGATGAGAAAATTGGCTAAAAAATGGAAGTTTAGCAGCAAAAAAGAAATATTAGACTTCCATGCTAAATGGCTCGACAGCCAGTCAAAAACCCAACTTTATACAGCCAAAGAATACTTTGGTAAGTACGGCAACAGAGAGCAAGATTGGGTAGTCCCTGGCTTGGTTCCCACAGAATCGGTGGTCGTAGCCTATGGCGACGGTGGTGTAGGTAAAACTAGATTTGCTTTCACTCTTGCCAAATATGCCTGCTCTGGCGGTCGCTTCACCTATGACGGCGCAGAAATTGAACCGATGAAAGTCTTGCTAATTGAAACAGACCAAGGGGCCAGGAACACCAGCAAGCTGTTAGAAATGCAAGATTTTTTTGAGGACGAGCTAACCTCGGACAGGTTGTCTATCTGTGAAGAATGGACAGTTGGTGAGTTTGGAAAACTCAAACAGATGCTCAAACAGAATCAACCGCAGTTGGTGATCATCGACTCGCTGATGTCAGTTTCAACCAGTTCAATTTACAGCGAGAACGATACCGAATACGCTCGTCCTATCGTTCGGCTCAGACATCTAGCCCAAGAATTCAACTGTACCTTCCTACTTGTTCACCACTGCAACGCCAACGGAGAGATTCGCGGTACTAGGGCAATTAAATTCTCTTGCGATGAACTGTGGAAGTTAACCCGGCAGCGCAATGAGATTGAAGAATTCAACGCACTGACCATCGAAAAAAGCAGAAGCCGCGGCCCGGGTGCATACAAATTCATGTACGACGATGAAACCTGGGGCTGGAAATTCACGGGACGTTTAGAAGACAGCGCAATATCTCAGGGGGATAATCAAAGCACGAATATTATGTCTCGCTGCATCAAATACCTAAAGCAGCATCGAGGCATCCCCTATGAAGCTCAAGAACTTGCCGAGGAACTTAATCTCAATCGAGACACTGTTAGGCGAGATTTAAAAAGAGGTGTCAACGAGGGACTAGTAAGAGTAGGTAGAAGCCAGCGTGATAAACGTGCTTTAGTTTACTACTGTGGTGCAAGAAAAGAAGTTAACCGATCTGATCAACCTGATCAAAGAAGTGATCAACGGTTGATCACATTTAACGCCTTACAGGGTGAGGGTTCTGGGCGATGTGATCAACTGATCAATGAAAATTTAAAATTTTCAATTGTAAAGACCGAAAAAATTGTTGATCAGTTTGATCAGTTGATCACATCGACCTCTAATCCTGTCGTAGCAATGAATAAAACTGATCAACCTGAACTGATCACTTCTGATGAGTTGATCACTTCTGAGCCAAAAATTGACCCAACCGTTGATCAGTTGTCACATTCCTTAACAATTGAGGTTAATCATTCCTTAACCTCTGAATCAAAAAATCCTCAAAAAACTCTGTCAAAACAGATACACGACCAATCGCCGATCGTCTTACCTTTGATTCAGGAAAAAGCTACTTATTGGAGTGCATCTTTCAAGCGAGAG
Organism: Nostoc commune NIES-4072; assembly: GCF_003113895.1. Classification (NCBI taxonomy): domain Bacteria; kingdom Bacillati; phylum Cyanobacteriota; class Cyanophyceae; order Nostocales; family Nostocaceae; genus Nostoc; species Nostoc commune. Next base: position 2,076,912 of record NZ_BDUD01000001.1, read on the forward strand.
GTAAAAGTTTTCCAAATTTTTGACGCTCACTCTGAAGCTAGCTGCCAAGTCCCAGAAAAAGGCAGACTTAGCTTGCGCTTCACTGACTTGCAATACTGTGAGCAATCCCCCAGGAGTGATTTCAACGTAGGGGATAAAGTGGAAATTCAGGAGGGCAAGTACAAGGAAACCTTTGCGACCATTACCACCATTAGAGCCGATGGCATCTGGCTAAAATGCGATGATCGCCGCAAGCCACTTGCAAGAGCTTACTTCCCACATCAACTGATGAAGGTTTAGCCAAGCATCGTCATCGCCTTGCATGAAAAATGCGATCGCGTCCCAAGAACTGCGATCGCAATAATCCAATGAGTGAAATAAAGCAGGTGCTATTCTTGCCCAGGCTATCTGCTCCAATTCTGTTTGTCGAACTGGAGCAGTCTGTGGATGGCATCAGTAATATTGCTGTAGCTATTTTTCAATAAAGCTAGAAACATAGTGAAATCCCCCAACAAGAGCGAGATTATGCTTACTTCCAATATGGTTTTACCTGATTATGTCTGTCTTGCTGATGTGGTGAAAAATCATCCCGAACCAAAGCTATTAATCAACGATAATCAGGCAGTAGACAGAGAAATACAGCGACTTCTAGACAACCTAACTAGTGCATTTTCACTAGGGATTAGCTTATTCAATAGCCATTAACAAGTTTCAAAAAGGTGGTTGTCTGGGTGCGATCGCCTTTTTGCAGAATTTTGACAAAAATTAACAACTCAATAATTAAGTATATATGCGGTTTATCTGTGAATAGATTTCTGATTCAATTTCTTGTTTCCCCGTATCCTGACATAGCAAGGCTTGGGCGGCTGAAGTGACAAAACTTAATTTTTGTCTCGAATAGGCATTAATTTATTTTGTAATACCTCTTTAGAAAGGTACTACGTCGTCGCCACTTATCCAGATTGGAATAAGAATTAGATTTTCTGTTGATAACGGTAGCACCTTAACAGCGTTGCAAGTTTCATCAATTTCTAATACTTGCCCTTCGTTGTATATTCCTTCTTCTGATTCATACTCTATAGTTTCTCCAATCGATAAGAAAACTGTGACATTATCCTCATTCTCCTTTGTATACAACATCTCGTCTCTTTCCTGTTAAGTCTACTAAGTTAATTGGCGGAATATTTACACCGACATTTAAGTAAGCATTAGTAAAAGTTACAATTCCCTCTTTCCTTCTAACTGGTAATTCCTCAACTTTCCCTCTGATAGTTATCTTTTCAGGAATAGTACTAACGGGCTTCACTGGCTTACTACCTATTTTCAATAGATTATCATCAACTTTGTGTGATTGAATATCCAGAACTTGCTCAACAATTCTTCTCGCCTCTGCCTGAGTCGTTGTATCTAGCTTAAATTGATATCCTTTTTCAAAGTCACAATAAATATAGGTTTGCTTTGCTTTATGGATTTTAAATGGTGGAGTAGCAAATTTTTGATAAATTTTAGTAGCCAATAATTTAAGGTAATCATCAGTTGCGAAATCAGCTTTAGATTTATTCATCAATCTAAAAGATATTTGCATTGTTAATTTTTCTGTTATTGCACCTTTTAACGGGTCTTTATTTTGTCTCTGATAAAACTTTAAAACTACCTCTGGTTTATACTTCCTTTCCGGCATTTCAGCCGCAGGAGTACCATATATCAATCCCAAGTCTCTACCATTAAATTGTTCATAAGTTGCAAGAGTTTGAATAATTACAGGTTTTAATAATTCTTCACTTCCACCGAGTACTATCCTTTCTTCAGGGTTTTCTCTATTCGGCGTTATTTCCACATATCTTGTATGCCCTAAAACTGGTGTCTTTTCTTTTGCTAGCATCTGCGCTGAAAGATATGTATCTACTGCATTCGCTACGACATACCCAGCTTCAATACATGCCTCGTCTGCTTCCTCTTGTGCTTCCTCTACTAAATTTCGCCAGAAGCCATCAGAACCAAAAGTGTTGTCTAAAAATTCTTCATTAGCACTAGCAAACGACCAAGGCTTACTGCTTTTCGTACCCCAAGCTTCGACTGCTTTTTTTGCATTTTTACCGAATAATTTACCGATAAGATTACTATTGCTTTTGATAAGCTTACGAACATTTTTATAAGTTTCAGTGATTAATATTTGAGTACCTAACCTTAAGGCAGTATTGAATAAAGCTCCTAGATTTTGCATCAATTCTTCTAGTGCCTCTTCTCCTACTTTCGCCAGTACTACCGCACCAAGAGGTTCATTGAAAACAGAAATAACCATCCCCGGTAAAATACCGCAAGCGAGATAACCGAAAGCATTCCCAAGTGTTCCACCTATTTGCCCACCTATGGCATTCCATTGAGCGGTGACACTTGCGTTAAGTTCTTCATCTGTAGCATTCCAGTTAAAATTCCAAATGAATTGCTTTGCAGCTACAAACCAACCCCAGAAAGCAGTCCATGAAAAAGTAAATAATCCTCCTATTTTATTAAGCAAAAAACCACCGAGTGATGCTAATCCGCCTAAAGCCCATCCCAAGAAATTAACAACACCGTTATCATTCTTTTTTTCAATTTTTCCTTCTATTCCTTTGATAATTCTTGAGCCGACGTTAGACCTTATCACCCTAGAAGTAAGTGTTGATAAATCAAGCTTTATTGCCATGTTAAAGGTCACTTGATATTGTGCTTGTAATGTAAGAGAAAATTTCAGCTAATTTTGATTCAAGTAAGTCAAAGCGCATAGAAGATATTTTTAATATGACGCTACAAACCGGAATATTTTCGCTTTCATCTACTGATATTTCTATTTCTGTCATCGCATCACCGCCTACTCTTCCCTGCAAAATAGGTTCATCTCTTGGGGGTGTTTCTGGCTGATTTCCATTCGCCATTTTATTAATTTGATCGAATAGTCTTGCTATTATTGCCGATACTTTAGCTTTCTCAATATCAGTAATAACTAAGTCAACATTTACGCCTACAAAAGTAATAGGCGCTGTTGTGACATCTCCCCCACTTAATAATTTTACTCCTGCTGGAAGAACTACTAACGAATTATCAACGTTTACTTTAATGCTCGCTAATTGAACTTTTGGAATATAATTCACGCCTGGTAATCTAATAACCATTATTCAATCCTCTCTTTTCCGTCGTTCGTGTAATTACCTTTCTCTGTTCCGATTTCTCTAATTTTAGGACGCTCTTTGTAAGGTCTACCCCAAGGATTTACGGTGTCAGTAATGCCAGAAATTTCTATAAATCCTCTTTCAGCTTGCTCTGTAAAATCATTAAAATCACCTTGCTCATTTTCTTTGTGTGTATCCTTAATAGCGTCAGGATTACCAAATAAAGATTGTTTCAAGGATTCAACTGGCTCACCTGTAACTTGTCTCCAATTTTGAGCATTCCACCTTGCAGCCATTGTTTTTAAGAACTTTAAATCATCTTGTAAATCCTTTTTATCGGTGTTCTCATAAGAAACTATTTCAACTTCTTTCTCCTTTAAAGTTTCCTCCAAATTAGCACCACCCGGAGTAAACAAACTAGGAATTTTACGCTTAACTTGCTCTAGCTTGTATCCTAAAAACTCAGCATTAGCTAGTGTTACGTCTAGTGTTTGAGTAGCTAAATTTTTTGTCATACCAGATTCACCCATAGCTTTAATAGCTGTTACTAGAGTTGCATGAGTATCACGTTTCAGTGTAATCACTAAGCCTAATAATTCAGCTAATAATTCAGCTTGATTAGGTAACTCAAGTTTTTGTGTTTGGTTTCCTTCCTTCGTTAAGTCGGTATCTTCTACTTCAATTTTGATAGGATAAGAACCCATCAAAGCGTCTAGTTGTTGCATCTGCCATAGCATTAATTCCGCTAGTGATTCAATGCTGATATAGCTAGGGTTTTGTTTAGTAAAATAATCAGGGACACTAGCAGGCAAATTACCAATTCTTTTAAGTATCAATTTCAGTAAAGCATCATTATTATCGCAAGACATACAACATTTCTTTTTAGGTTTAGCTGGCGGTGGTGGTAAAACTTTATAATCACCACAAAAAACATGAAATTGAGAGCCTACTTTCTCAATGGTTATGTATCCTTCATATTGACTTTCGTTGTCTTCATAATTGCGAAAAAAATCACCATTGCGAGAAAACCAATCTGCACTATAAGTACCCTTACCTGTTGCAAAATAATCATAATAAATCGTTGAATAAGTTAGCACACCTCCCAAGTCAAAAGGGTCAATATAAATAGCTTGAGAGCCATCTATTGGCTGAACAAAACCCGATACATAGCGCTTAATTCCAAAAGTGACTACTTGATTAATCTGATAAGGTGAAGGAAAAGGTAAATTACGATCAATCGCATAATCTTCGTTGTATTCCCAATTGATATTAATTTCAAATTTAATATGATAAGCGTACTCACCACTAGGAAAAAATTCAACTTGTTTTATCCTGATTTTTTTACTATACTCTTCCCACAATACATACTCTTTAGTAAAAAAATCATTAAACCCTTGACGATAAAAAAAAGAATCACTTTGAAAAACAACTATTTGAGGTATTCCGCCGCCTTTAGCATTACAAGCATTTTCAGGAATTTTAGGCGGTAAAAAAGCAGGAAAATCCCCTAATGGTAGCGGTGGAGGAGGAATGCAATTAGGATTACGATAAACAACCTGAAGCGGAGGCAACTTAATAAATCCAAGTGTCCCACTAAATTGAACGCCAAAATTACATTCATCTTGAACAATATCAATATCAAGCGAAACAGGATTTTCTAAATCAATAGGATTACCACCACACCACGGGCTATCAGGATATCTATCGCAATCCATCGGGTCTGCTGGGGTGTCAGGAGTAGCAAAAAAATTACCACCAATACTTACTAAACTTTCTTGAGGTTCTTCTGGTTCATAAACTGCAAAGGGTTCACTTGGTTTTTTGCCTTTGCGAGGATATTTATGTACAAATGGTTTATTAGATAACATTTAAATTAAAAATCTGCATTTGGATCAACTACACTAAAACGTGCATCTGAAGAGGGGTAAATTATCCATTTCTCTTGTTCCGTGTACAAAAGCTTTCCGCCACGATATTCATTATTTACAGAAACAACTTGCGCCGATCGAACGCTACCAAAAATAGGATTATTGCCAGCATTGATATATACTTTATTACTGCTATTATTCTTGCTGCATATAATTTCTACTTCGTTACCTTCTACTGGATTAGGTGGTAAAGTTAGTGTAAAATTAGTAGTTGCATTATCTATTTTTGCGAATATTCTATCTCTATTTGTTAGTGTATAATTTGCAATTTTAATCTGTAAAGGCATTTCATCATCTCCTATTGGGTCTGGTGGTGGTGTTGGTGTTGGTGTTGGTGTTGGTGGTAATTCACCTGTTAAATTAATAATTACTGGTTGCAATGGTGGTTCTTCGATTATTATGTGCCGTCTCACGTTAGCATAAGCTACAACTTTGTCATTATTTTGCAATAATCCATACTCTACATTTTTTATTTGTAACCCAATCATTGAATTATTGTAAGGATTCAGGTCTAATATTTAGGAAGCAGGGATGGGCGAGACAGAGAATTATTGGAATTAGCCAGCAGTGCTTGTGCAAAAAAATCAATCACAGACCTACCTTGACGGCGGCAGGTTTGCACCACAGTCAACAAATTGGCAGTATGTTGAAACCGCTCCATTGAACGGGAACCACCGCTAACCTTACGTTTGGTCACAGCCAAACGAAGCGTTCGCGAAGCGTGTCCGAAGGACTCTCGTTCAGCAAGATTGTTATCAGGAGGGACTTCAGGGTAGTCAAGAAAATACCACCATTGATTTGCTTTATCGCGCAAAGAACGTAAAAGCTGGCCTGCCGTTGCTCCTGCCTTCTCAATCCACTGATTGAGTGAGGAGTGCAACTTAGCTTTGAATTGATTGACCCAATCGTTATAACTACTTGAATCAAGAGTCTTAAACCCGAAGAGCATAGCTCCTAAAGGCTTCATCAATTAAATCAACAAACACTTCACCAATAGCTTGGTTGTGAAGACCTGGAAGTATAATTAGTTTTTTGAAGTGACGACGTAGATGTGCTAAACATTTTTGCTGGGCAACAACTTGATAGCCATTGTAAACACTAAAATCGTCACTGCTGAGTACCCCTACATATTTAGCCCCTAAAATCGTTTCTAATTCGGATCGTGAACGAGTGTCAGCCGCAGTAAACAGGCAGAAATCAGAATTGGCAACTACCCACAACCATTCTTTGATTCCTTTAACTGACCAAGGCGTTTCATCCACATGAATATTAGGTTGTGTCTGTTTTATCCAACTGCTCAATTCATTAATACTTGGTTCAATCGCTGTTTGAATTCGTTCATTGGTGGCGACTAAAGTTCCTAACCCAATTTCAATTTGACCCAATTCCCATAACATTTCTTGCTGTTTTTCATAAGGGATATGTGCATAATTATTTGCCCATCCCAAAAACGCTTGCAGTCTGATTCCTATATCTTGTCCCGGTACTATTTCTGGCGACCAGTCTGCTGTTTGTGTTGACCCACACTGGCTGCAAATGCATGTATGTCTTTGATATTCTACTATTTCAATTGGCCTCTCCACTAACTGCGCTACTGGCTGTGTTTCGATTTTTATTGGTTCGCAACGAAATTCTCTGTTACCACAGCAACTACACACTTGCGGTCTTAATGTCTCAAACCTATCGACTCTCCCAAACCCTTTTCTTGTTTTTCCCGGATGCCCTGGTTGCCCTCCTGGTTTTCGTTTTGTAGCCTCGTTCTGTTGTGATTGCTCTTCAAGCTTGTTCTCGGTTTTTTTGAGAAGGTCTCCCGATGGTGGTTTTGATGATGTTGTGCTGTCTAAATCTCTACTGACCTTGAGTTTCTCTACTTTTTCTTCTAGTTCTAAAATTCTGGAGTTCAGTTTCTGTATGGCGATCGCCTGCTCAACAATCATGTCCACCAGTTGTTCCGGAGCTAACTGGAGAAGGGTTTCACGCTCTAGTTTTAGAGGCAGGTCTTTTCCCATAATTCTGATATTCACCCTCAGATGTCACACTTGTCAATACCTCTTGACCTGAATCCTTACGAATTATTGCCTAGCGTATGACTTCCTAGTGAATATTCTCTATATGGGTAGGGGTCGCTATTTAATAATGAATAAGCTGCTATTTTTTGCCAATTTAAAGTATCATCAATGTTCACCATAATATCGAGTTGAATTCTTGGAGATTGCCATTCTAAATTAATTGCTGCTAATAATTGTTTTGATTCAGTATCCTCTAATTCAAAAACTGGAAATGGAACCGGAGGCAATGAATAAATCCAGGCAACTGCTTTTAAATTTTCGATTTCCAAGTATTCATCAATTAATTTATATCCCGGCTTGCTGTAGGGAATATATTCAAAAACTGGTACAACGTTATTGCTCGAATTTGTGTCGAGTGTTACGCATAGTTTTTGTTTAACGATTAGAGTATTTATACTCATTGTAGTTATGCACTATTACAAAGCATTTTTCTAGCATCTTAACCTACTAGAAGAATGCTGCAAAGAACCTTTTTAAAGTACTTGACGAAGCCGTGAAAAGATTGCTAGATATGTGGTGTACCCGTTTTAATAAAAAGTAAAAACATGGCTGCTGTTGATGATTTGACTTTCAGTAGACCGAAAAGTTTTCCAGAAGCGTTACCAGTCCTTGATCTGGGCTTTGGAATAGCAGGAGCCGAAATCAGCTTCTAAGGAGCGTTTCAAGAACTTTTGTTCTAGGCAGACTTAAGAGCGATCGCAACTGGCTATGATTGCTAGTCCCAAAACCGACGGCTGAAACCCTCATTGTTTCGTCAACTTCCAAAAGTTTTCGATCTACTGACTTTTACTGATATTGGCCCCCAAATAGGTGATACTACCCTTCGTACTTGGTGGAATAGTTTACCAGCGCTACCGGATGGCATACAAACTGCTGAAATGTTTGGGACTTCCAAGAAATAAAATATACAACTAGTAAGAATGATAATCATTATAATGAGGGGAGGTCTTGGGTTGCCAACGGCAACCCAAGACCTCACCTTATACACATGGAAAATCTGCACTTTCCTGGCTTGACTGAAAAGTGCTATTTGATTATTAATTATAGCTAAAGAAAACTTTAATAACTATTTTTTTAACCTATGTTGCTCCATAGTGAATATCAATAAACCATTTCCCTAAATCTGGGAAAGTTTCATGGGTTGAATCAGTCAAACGCTTAATTTGCTCCTCAACTTTTGACATAGCTTCAAATGTTCAGCTTAACGCCTAGCTCATAAGTTTCAGTGACTAGTTTAACAACAGGATGTTTGCCATTCCAAGTCATATTCTTAGCAAAATTTAAAGCAGCTTCTACTTCATCTAAAATGCTCCCATTCCAATAATTTTCTAGTACAGCCCAAGTCCGTTCGATAGGATTATATTTACTATGATAGGGAGGGTAGTAAGCTAAACGTAAATTCAGTTGATATTTCTGAGAAAATTCAACTATTCGTTTCATGAATTGTGTACGCCGAAAACTATTTTCTCCTCCATTATCTTGATTAATAAGCAGAGTTTTTATTTCGGGAAATCGCCAACTTTCTGATGACCAAAAATCTGCTAAAATATCAACGATAAAATCACTCGTTACTTTTGATTCTGTAAAATATAAAAATAACTCGTCAAGACCTGGAAGAAATATGCCATAAGGAGTCACGCTTGTTTTAGGGTGGAAGTCATGGTCATCAGTTTTTGTCGGCGCTCGATTTCTACCACCACGGTCAAATGACCCGATATTGACACGAGCTTTTGCATCCAAGCTTAAACGTAAAATACTTGGATCTTCTATTGCTTCTTGATAAACTATAGCTAATTGCTCAAAGATTGCGTCAGTTTCAGGAATTTTTTTTGAGGTTGAATTTTGGCAACCCGTTTGAGGCGATATCCTAAACCATTTAACTTAACACGAATTGTTTCTGAAGTTGGTAAGTCTTCATCTGCATAACCAAATTTCTCAATTAATTGATGTCTGACTTCCGCAGCACTCAGGCGCGTGTAAAGCCTTTGACTTTTAAAACTTGGATCTATTTGACTTTGACCATCTACCAAGTTTTTGATATCTGATAAAAGATTTGGTAGATGTGATTCGGCTTTATAACGTCCTCGATCTCGATAATTATCTACACAAGTAATACCACTAGTTAATTCTTTAATTCCTTTACTAATTGTGACACGATTCCATCCTAACTCTTGCTCTGCTTTCAACTGTCCTCCATGTCCTAATGCTGCAACTGTTTGTGCTAGAAATTTACGCTTGGCCGAACCCTTTAATTGCTCGGCAGTTTCCTTCAACAAGTTTTTCAATGAATCGGTTAATTGTATTGACACCTGAAACATCCCAAAATCGAATCATCATTGAATTTACTACAAATTGGGGTGGGATAGGCTGCCAACGGCAGCCTATCCCACCCCCCTAACAATGATTATCATTCTTAGTAACTGTATATTTTATTTTCTGGAAGTCCCTATATGCCCCGATTTTTGTGCTTTGAAAAGAGGCAAAACAGCATGAGTAGCATATAGCAGTCCTAGTACGTTGAGGTCAAACGATCGCCGCCAATCTGAGCTATTTCCTGCTTCAATGGTTCCTAGTAAAGCAATCCCTGCATTATTCACAAGAATATCAACCCTTCCCAATTCTGCATTTGCCTTTGCCACCAAATTATTTACCTGGGTTTCGTCAGTTACATCAGTAACAATGGGTAATGCCTTGCCACCACTAGCTTCAATACGTTGTGTCAATGCCTGAATGCGATCGCCACGCCTAGCAGCCAGCACTACTGTTGCTCCAACTGAAGCCAAAGCGATCGCAGTTGCTTCTCCAATTCCTGCTGAAGCCCCAGTGATAATTGCTACTTTTTCATCTAATTTACCTGTCATTTATCTAACTCCTTAGTAATTGATAGTATTAGGTATTAATTATTCCTTTTCTGCTCCCCCTGCCTTTTAGTAAGGTGCTATTCTGACTACTTGTTCAAGGCGATCGCAGCAGATGCTTTATTGATCAAATAGATGAATTGAAAAATTCAAAGGCATCGATTTCTCAATCGGTAAGACTGGCTTTTCTACTTGTCATATATTTGGTAGAGTACCTAGATATTCTTAACTCCAGACTCGTTCAACTACATTAACAATAATGTTGAATAAAATACGGTAATTCGATAGATTTGTTGTATTGATACTAGTAAGCAAACTATCATAGACAACTCCAAGAAGCAAGCTCTAGAGGTTTTCGTATAAGCAATGGCTCAAAAAGTTGCCTTATCTCGATTTGCATTAGCATTTATTGCAGGCTTTGTGTCTGTTTTGCTATTTCACCAAGGTGTATTAGCCTTGCTACATGCAGTGAATTTCGCGCCTCGCGCCCCCTATGCAACTGCACCGACACAACCATTAGGAATCCCACAAATTTGGTCAAGCGCATTCTGGGGAGGGATTTGGGGACTGATTTGGGTAGCCGTCGCGCCTCGTTTTCGGCATGATAAAAGCTACTGGTTAGCTGCATTAGTATTTGGTGCAATTGTCCCGACCTTAGTGGCTTGGTTTGTGGTCGCACCACTCAAGGGTCAGCCCATCGCTGGAGGCTGGAAACTTGCAGGAATAGTGACAGGTTTATTGGTTAATGGTGCTTGGGGTATTGGAACTGCCGGGTTGCTGAGATTATTTTCTAGAGAGAAGTTGTTTAACAGCTAGACTTATTAGGAACTTCTACCAGTTTTTCAAGAGACTCGCCATTTGTTTGGCAAGCCTCTAAAGTTATTACCCAGAAGTTCCTGGCTCAATCCGCGCTCCAAGCTGAAGAACTCGTCCAAGATCATCAGCGTTACGCCAGGTTTCAATTATTTTCCCGTCAACAATCCAATGAATGAAGATAGCCGTGAACGTTTGTTCTCGGCCATAGCTAGGTATTCCAAAGAAAGTTTCCTGAAGGCAGGTATTAGTTGCACGCACCACTACTTTGTCACCTTCAGCAATTACATCTTCAATTGTCCATTTCTGCTGGATAGCCCCAAATGAACCAAAAAGTTTGCGTACCCCATCTGGCCCCGGAGGAAGCCCAGGTAAACCACCGTGCATCCTCCAAGTTGGGGCAGTCATCTCGCAGATATCTTCAATCCGATGCTCGCTAATGAGTTCTATCCACCGTCGAGCAATTATTTTGTTGTCTTCAATGGCAGACATTGCTACTCCTTTTTTACTTAAATTAAAAATAGTATTTATTTATCGTTGATTAACTGTCGGCTGAGTGTTTTAATCGAATACCCAAGGGTACAAGGAATTTTTGGGACAAACGATAGCACAGCACTGGTTTTACCAATGCAAACAAACAATAGGTAATGTTAACATCAGGCAAACTATACTGATCTTAAATCATTCGTGAAAATTGATATAAAATTTTTATTTACTATATTTTCTAAAAAAGTATAATATATGCCTAAAATTACTGTTTGCGTTCCTACTTTTAATCGTGTTCATCTCCTTCCTTATGCCATTGACAGCGTACTTAATCAGTCTGAGCAAGACTTTGAGCTAATTGTTTGTGATGACGGTTCTAGCGATCGCACACCTGAGTTAATGTCACAGTATACAGATCACCGGATTAAATATATCCGTCATCTGCAAAATATTGGTAAAAGTAATAATATGCGCTCTGGCTTTGATGCAGCCAGTGGTGAATATTTTATTAAATTTGATGATGATGATCGGCTAACACCCGATTTTCTTGCAAGTACCGCAGCTATTCTTACTCAAGACTCTAGCATTGATTTTGTTGGTACAGACCATTGGATAATTGATATTGATAATGTGCGGGATGAGGCAAAAACTCAAGAAAATTCTCATCGCTGGGGTAGAAATAATTTATCAGCAGGTATTGTAGATAATTTGTTGGAAGTAGTATTTATTCAACAAAGTTTTCAAGTTGGGGCGACATTATTTCGCCGTAAAACATTGCAAGAATTAGGATATATGCAGCCCAATTTGCAAAATTGTGAGGATAATGATTTGTTTGTACGTCTAGCTTTGGCTGGGAAAAAAGGCTATTATTTACCAGAATTATTAATGGAATATCGCTACCATGCAGAGCAGCAAGGTATCAACAGAGCCATTCCTTATTTATATGATAAAATCCGGTATTTAGAAAGTTATAAATTTGAGTCTGAAAAGATAGAGACAATCAGGAAAAATCGTTTAACTGAAACGCAATTATTATTAGGTTTGCGTTTAATTGAAAAGGGGGAAACGCAAAAAGGCAGAGAGCTAGTTTTAGCGGGACAGTCTTTTTCAACTGCTAAAGCTTGGACTGGTTTAGGGTTATCGTTGTTACCAGTTGGGTTGCGGGGTAAGGCGTTTAATGCATTGCGACAGGTGCGGGGTTAGCCTATGGTAATCATAATATGACCCAGTTAGTAGTTAGTCTCCATGACTTTTATCAGCTTTTTCAAGAGCATTGAGAATATCAGTCTTTGTCATTCGTGTTGTTATTTTAATCCCTTGTTTTCTTGCAATTTCTTGTAGTTGATCTTTTTTCATGCTATACGATGGCTTGCTTGGAACTTCTTCAATAATCTTTTTAACAGCTTCTGTAAATTGCTGAACTAACTGAATGTCAATATTTGTTTGCTTATTTGGACTCTCCTCCAATTTTTTAACCGATGTAGTAAGTTGCTCAACCTTTTTGTTAAGTGTTTCTACTTCAAGAAATAATTTATTAAGCTGCTTAAGTATTTTTTTAGTTGATTCTGTCTCTTCAGAAACTGATGGTAATACTACAGCGATAGAATCCGAGGAATCTGAAAAACCCAGCAATTGCTGCATTTCTTCTTTAGCAGCAGCAGCTTGTTCATCGGTCATATCAAATACCCAAACCCACAGTTTCTCAATGTCAAGTTCTTTAGCAACTAGACACCAATCAGCACCATAAATAACTTCGTACTCTTTTTCTTCACTGTATGCCTCAGTACGGCGCACAATCAGAGGAATTAAATTAGTACCTTGTTGAGTAAGGCTGTTCCTTAAGTATTCGCGTTTTTCAAAAGGAACTTCTACAGTTTCAGACTCTGGTACAGCAATTTGAAAAGTGTAAACTTGTCCGTGGGAGATTGACTTGATACGTAAATATTCAACAATGCGATTATGACGTTCTGTTTCTTGCATTTTTACCTCTTATTTATTTGTAGTATAAATTAAGTGTTTGGCTAAATTTATGTAACAGTTAAAAGCATCTTGGGCAGCTTCTTTATCTTTAGAGCTTAATTCACGATCAAACTCTGCAAAGCAAAGAGGATAACCTTTATTAGGTGTAGTTGCAACTATACTGAGGTTTGGAATCCATGTATTTTGAGGAAATAATTCTACATTTTTACTTTCAGGACGCTTTGAGAGAATATCAAAAATTTTATCACTCATAGCTAGAGCAATCTTATTTGCTGACCTGTTATACATACTAACTGCAATACCTAGAATTGGTAATGGTTCATCTCTATATTGATGGACTCCAATAGCGCGATTAATAACATACTCTAATGCTCGAATAGGATAAGCCGCAAGATGTGTAGGAATTAAAATTCCTGAAGATGCCATGAGTGAAATATCATTAACTCTACTAAATGCTGGTGGCGGATCAATCAATATATAATCATATTGATTATGGTACTTCTTCAGCTTTTTGGCCAATACTCTATCAATATCTGGTGTAGTATTCAAGGTGAGTTCTTGCTCACTTAAACGAATGTGAGAGGGGACAATATCTAGTTCTACATCATCCCAGTTTTTATGAATAATAGTTTCTTCTAAGCTGGTTCTTGGATCGGTAATGAGATTGATTATATCTTTCTTACCTAGCTGTTCAACATCATCAAAAGGATCTATTCCCAGTCCCATTGTCAGATTAGCTTGAGCGTCAATATCAATCAGAAGGACTCGTTTACCTAGCTTGTTGAGAGCGGCCGCAAGATTGATAGTTGTTGTAGTCTTACCTACGCCACCTTTGTTATTAAATACAGTAATAATCATCGATTTGCGTTCTTCTTTAGTTTCAGAAACTAATTTTTTTTCTTCACTGGTTTGCTGGGTTTGAATGGGAGAAGTCTTACGTTTGTTGAATAAGTTCAACATATCTTCTTGTTGCACCTCTTTTAAGATTAAATTTAGAAACTGTAACCGAATATTTTGTTGGTTTTTATACAAAGTAGAAGTAAAGTTTAAATAAGTTTTTTTGGATAAAATTTTGTAAAATGACCTATATCTAAGAATAAGTGTGGCTTGGGAATACTCTACAATAGTTGTAATTTTTTTATCATAGTTATAAAGTATACGAAAGTCATAGCCATTGGTTAACAGCCCGATAACAGACCCAGTGTGGCGCATGTAATTATTAATTTGCCAAACGCTGTGGGCAATGTTTTTGCTGGGCGCTTTAACTTCAATAATTAAATATGCTGGTTTTATTAAAGCGGAGTCTGGTTGACCCACTAAGAAGTCAAGCTTAGATTGTAGAACTACCACTTGAGACTGCCAATCGGCATTGCTGTAACCAAGGATACCTAAGAGGGGAACTACTACCTTTTGCTCTACATCGGATTCATTACTATTTGGAGCGATCGCTTGAAAAATGTTTTGCAGTATCGAGCCATAGTCAGCCATAGTCAGCAATCATACTAACACCGAGAGGCATCCAACTTTACAATTCTATCCGCTAATTTATACGTTGTAAGAATTTTTGCCTCTATTGCTAGTAAAATCCAAGAATGGCTAGAATCGAAGAGTTTACTTAACCTATTTGCGCTAAAGGTTTTGGCTACTGTATCTTGTCCCCACTGCCATCAACTCGTTGATAATCAAGCTATCAGTTGTCCCTATTGCCGGACGACACTCAAAGCTTACGGTCATCCCGGTATTCCATTGCACCGTGCCATTGGGGACGGGTATCTGTGCGACACCTGCACTTATCACGCTGATGATACTTGCAATTTTCCTCAGCGTCCCTACGCCAAAGACTGTACCCTCTACCAAAATATTGAAGAGACAAAGTTAGAGTTGGAACAGCAGCGTTACACTAATAGTTTTGCAATAACTGTAAAAAGTTGGGTAAAACGCAATCAGGCTTTGCTGTTACTTTTGGGTTTATTATTGGTCTGTTTGTTGTTCGTTATATTAAGGTCTTGATTTGTGTTAAGTGGGGAGTGGGGAGTAGGGGAAGATGAGGCAGCAGGGGAAGAAGAACTATTAATTATTGCCAAATGCTCAATGCCCAATGCCTTCATCTCCCTCATCCCCCTCATCTCCCTCATCTCCCCCATTCCCCACTTCCTAACTTCAATCAAACTGTTGTGATTTTGGATGCTTCAGCAATAGGTTCAATCAATATGGTTGGCGCTTTTTCGTCAAAGGCGGCTAAATCGAACCAAAAAGTCGTGCCAATCCCGACTTCACTCACTAGATGGACTTTGCTACGATGTCTGTCAATGATATTTCTAACAATCGATAAACCTAAACCCGTGCCTTCTAGGGTGTGAACTCGGTTTTCTACGCGAAAGAAGCGTTCAAAAATTGAGCGTTGATCTTCTGTGGCGATGCCAATTCCAGTATCGGAAATTTCAATCCGCACTGGAGAAGATTGGGTTGGACTGGGTTTAAAATCTAGTTGGTAAGCGCGGATTGCCACTTTACCACCGGCTTTTGTGAATTTAAGAGAATTACCAATCAGGTTGCCAAACACTTGTACTAACAGATCATAATTACCCATTACCAGGGGCAAATTAGAATCAACTTCTTGAATGAGTTCAACACCTTTATCTTTAGCATTCAGTTGGTAAGTACGCAATGTTTGCTCGATCGCTTGGGTTAAATCTACGCCATCGAAGCTGTAGTTGTGACCAGATTGGAGTTTTGATAAATCTAAAACATCGTTAACTAAGCGGGTCAGGCGATCGGTTTCATGATTTACTGTTTGTAGATACTCTTGCCGTATCTGTAAATCCAAGTTCTCGCCGTATTCGTGGAGAGTTTCAATATGGGTTTTAATGTTGAATAAAGGCGTTCGCAGTTCGTGAGAAACGTTGCTGATAAATTGGCTTTTTGCTTCGTTTAATTCCACCTCACGGGTTATATCTTGGATGGTAATGGCAATGCCTTTGATGCTTTCCCTTTGCACATTAAGCACTGTAGTCAAGAGAATACGGATTGTCCTTTGGGTGGGTTGGTTAAGAAAAATTCGGAATTCGGCGCTTTCGCATTCGCCTGCTGCCATTTCGTACAAAGGGTCAGCGATTTCCATTTGTACTGCTGGGGGCAAGTGATGTAACACGTTGTCACCTACCACATTAGCGTTTTCCCAGCCAAAAATTCGCTCTGCTGTGGGGTTAGCTAAAATCACTTGCATGTTGTTATCAATCAACACAGCACCATCTGCGATCGTTGAAACTAGGGTTTGTAGCTTGGCTTTTTCTGCGGTCAGTTCCTCAATATTCTGTTCTTCATAGCGCTCTAATCGCTCTGCCATCTCATTAAAGCTTAAAATTAACTCCCCCAGTTCGCCGCCTAAAGGTAAATCAATGCGCTGCTTGAAATTCCCGGTAGCAATTTGCTTCACTCCCACCAGCAGTTCTTTAATGGGCTTAGTGATGGTCAAGGCGTTTATCACTCCTGCCAAAATCACCATTACCCAAATGGTAATAAACACGGCAATGGTGACATCGCGGGTAAAATTGGTGGAGATGACAGCAGTCTGATTGGGGTTGATACCGATCGCTAATACACCTAAGTATCTTTTATTGACAATTAGGGGAATAAATACATCGGTGACTATTCCATCTGGGGTTGCATGTTGCCGCACCATCGGCTTTTCCCCATCACCAGGGTAATCTTCTGGCAGTTGGATTCGCCGTTTAATGGTAAGAGAGTTTTCTACCTCCGCGTCCCAAAAAGGAATGCCAAAAAAGATTTCCCCGTCTTCGTCGGCGTAAAGCATATAACGCACACTAGAGGTGCTGCTGTAGAAGCGTTGAGAAAATTGGGCAACCTCAGTCAGATTATTGTCAGCGACTAGAGGAGCAACGTTGGCAGCAAGCAGCAGCCCTAAGTCACGGCCAAAGCGGGTGTCATTCATCCGCGCATCCTGCTGAATTGTATTCACAGCCCAGAAGGTCAGCCCACTCATCACTAATGAAACTACCATTGTGACTACAGCCAATAATTTGGTCTGGAGTGTGAACTCAGACCACCAAGTAGCGATCGCATGTCGAATTGTTTTAAACAGACTTAGCATCTTAAATAAAGTTGTTAATACTCTTTGTTATAAAGCCCAACAACTAAAAAATTAACAGTTAATTTGACAAACATGTTAGGAAATGGGGCATTGGGCATTGGGTATTGGGCATTCTGGACTAGAATAGGACTTACGCACACTCTACGAATTCTCGGCGCTCTTGGCGTCTTGGCGGTTCGAGAAATTAAGCTTTTTAGCAATTTTTGCGTAAGTCCTATAGAAAAGAGAGATTTTCAGGCTTTGCTGTGAAAGATACTTCATAAGAGTCGAAATAGAGTATGGGGCAGGGGGAGTACTCCTAACTCCTAACTTTATGCCCAATATCTTTTCGGTAATATATCCCTTCAAACTGAATATATTTGATACCTGCGTATGCTTGAGCGATCGCTTGCTCAAAATTTTCTCCGATTCCAGTCACATTTAATACTCGACCCCCATCTGTCACGACTTCTTGGTGTTGGTTCAATTTCGTACCTGCATGAAATACTGTTGCTCCGGTTGCCTCTGCCTCACTAATGCCAGTAATAACCTGCCCTTTCTTATATTCTCCTGGATAACCACCTGAAGCTGCAACTACAGTTGCAGATGCTCCCTTTTTCCAAGCAATGGGTGGCAATTCACTTAATCGCTGTTGTACACAGGCTAGAAGCAACTCTTCTAGGGGCGTTTCTAACAGTGGCAAAATCACCTGGGTTTCAGGATCGCCAAAGCGACAGTTAAATTCTAAAACCTTCAAGTCGCCATCGGGTGCAATCATTAACCCAGCATACAGTACACCTCGGTAATCAATGTCTTTAGCTCGTAAGGTGGCGATCGCTCTTTCTAATACTTCTGTTTGAATGCGGGCCATCAACTCTGGCGTAGCGATAGGTGCTGGGCTGTATGCTCCCATGCCACCAGTATTGTCTCCCGTATCACCCTCACCAATTCGCTTATGGTCTTGAGCTGGCAGCAAGGGTCGAATCGTTAACCCATCTGTTAACGCTAAAATTGATACCTCTTGCCCAACTAAACATTCTTCAATGACAACAAATTCACCAGCACTACCAAATTGTCCTTGAAAAATCGCCTCAACGGCACTTTCTGCCTGTGCAACTGTTTCAGCTACCATTACGCCCTTACCAGCCGCCAAGCCATCAGCTTTAACGACAATTGGCGCTCCCTGAGATTTAACATAAGATTTTGCTGCTGCTGCTTGCGTAAATACCGCAGCCCGTGCTGTCGGAATCCCTGCTTCTTGCATCAGAGCTTTTGCCCAAGCTTTACTCGCCTCAATTTGCGCTCCCGCTCTGACTGGCCCAAATACCATCAATCCTTTGCCTTGGAGGTAATCTGTGATTCCCTTTGCCAAAGGCACTTCTGGCCCAACTATCACCAGAGTGATACCATTTTCTAAAGCATATCGGCTCATGCCCTCAAAATCATCTACTGTTAAGGGCAAGTTATGGCAACGTTCCAGACTTGCTGTGCCTCCATTCCCTGGTACACAGACAACTTGCTCAATTTGCTTAGATTGCAACAGTTTCCATGCCAGAGCATGTTCGCGCCCTCCATTACCTACAACTAAAACTTTCACTGCTTTCCTCGTGCGTTCCTTGCGAAACGAGAATGCCCTATTTGGCTCTCGCGGATCAATTTTTCATTAATTTTCACACTTATGCAAGCCCCCTCATAAATAAAAAGGCTCACAAGCAGGGGCAGCAAGAAATATAGCTATAGCGAGTTAAGCTGTCATACTCAGCGACATCCCGCCCAGAACTAAAGTTCAGCTATGAGACTCGGAATTCATTCCGAGGCGGGATAGAAACGTAGTGCGAGATTTAATATTAAATTAGGAATGGGGTTCTGTACATACTCAACTGAGAACCACTATATTGAATTTTTACTGCATTTCTTCTTAAAATTTAACTTAGTTAATTAGTATCATTATAACTTTTTATCAATTGCAATACTTAAATAAGTGTATTGAAACTTTTCCAATATAAGTACAATATTTAAGTATTTATGATAGTTTTTTAACCATTTCAATAATTGAGTGAAAAAATCATTTTCAAGTGATGACGATTATTGATTACAATTATGAATCTGTGAATATAGAAAACAATTAAAATATTCAAAAATAGGCAACATGGCTAAAATTATTGTTACTGGAGCTGCTGGCTTTATTGGCTCTCATTTTGTAGAAACATTACTGCAACAAGGAGAAGAAGTGATCGGGATTGATGAATTTAATGATTACTACGATCCGATGTTAAAGCGTAAAAATATTGCACACTTACATCAGTCACCTGGCTTTACATTAATTGAAGGAGATATGCAGTTTTTAGATTGGCAGAAACTCCTAAAAGATGTAGATATAGTTTACCATCAAGCGGCGCAAGCAGGTGTTAGAGCAAGTTGGGGTAAAGCTTTTCGAGGTTATACAGAACGAAATATTAACGCTACACAAGTTTTGCTAGAAGCAGCTAAGGATGCTAAACACCTGAAAAGGTTAGTGTTTGCCTCTTCATCTAGTATATATGGTGATGCAGAAACATTACCTACCCATGAAAGAATTTGTCCTAAACCAGTTTCTCCTTACGGGATTACGAAACTAGCTGCGGAGTTTCTATGTGAACTATATCACAAAAACTTTGGCGTACCCTGTGTGTCATTGCGCTATTTTACAGTATATGGCCCCAAACAGCGCCCAGATATGGCATTTCATAAGTTCTTTAAATCGATTTTGCAGGATGAGGCGATTCCTATTTACGGCGATGGCCAGCAAACGCGGGAGTTTACGTTTGTTAGTGATATCATCGCCGCCAATTTAGCCGCCGCTTCCACACCTGAAGCAGTGGGAGAAATCTTTAATATCGGTGGCGGTAGCAGGGTGATTTTAGCAGAAGTCTTAGATACGATTGAAGAAATTGTTGGGAAATCAATTAAAAGAAACCACATAGAAAAAGCGATGGGAGACGCCCGCCACACGGCTGCTGATGTATCTAAAGCCAAGAAAATTCTCGGATATCAGCCGCAAGTCTCCTTGAGAGAGGGTTTGATACAGGAATGGGAGTGGGTGAAATCTTTGTATTAAGTAAGCTGTTACGTATACAACTTGCACAATTAGGGCGGGCAAGATGCCCACCCCACAATCATATTAAAAAAATATTAGTGCAAATTAAAAGCGCAACAGCTTAGACATCTCTAAAAATTAAATATGCCTTATCTAGAACCCTTGTAGAGAAGTAGCAATGCTAGATCAAAACAATTCTTCTTTCGAGATGTCTATTCCGTATCCTTCTAATTTTCCTTATCCCCTCATCTTTACTTTGGTTATGCAAAGCGTACTAATAGGAGTTTTGCTCTTAGCTGGTAGTTAAAACAACACCTTGGCGCACAGTACGCTTGCGTTGGCGTAGCCGGTCGGAGACATCGCTTTTACGAGTACCACCAGCCATTTGATACTCGTGGCTATTTTTACCAAACTTATAAGCAATACCAAGCAAAATTTTTTCAGAATAGTCTGCCAAATCTCTTTCATTTTCGGTGATTTGGGTTAATAAAACATCAATAGTAGAGAGAGTGGTATTGTAGGCTTCCAGAGATTGACGGAGACTCGCAATTTTCCCTGTATAATCTTTAACCGTTAAATTATCTCCCACATCTAGAGTAGAACTGATAGATTTAATACTTGCCAAGCGCATCTCAGCTTTGCTAAGAATACGTGAATCGCGTTTTCGCCTTGCCATTCTTAATACTCCTTTACCTAAAAAAAGAACTTAAGTTTTTAGTAATTCTATAATGGACAATTTTTTAAAAGGTTGTCCTGCGTAAAACTATTTATTTTTTTTAAGACTAAAATTTGAGTAATTTTACCAATTTTATCCCCCTCTCTTTCTCTCATAACCGCAGTGGCTTCACAAAGAACCATTGCGGTTATAAAAAATTTAGATTTGTTATAAATCTGTAGTAGTCTGTCAGCTTTGAATTGAGGGGTAAACAAATTCGTAGTAAGGATCTAAGCTCTTTTTTTCTAAGCAGGCTTTGTGTTTACTACAAACCCTCTTGCATTAAGTAAATCCGCCCTGACTTTTTCCTTACTCACGACTTACCACTGAGTAAGGTTAAAACAGAAGTTCTTGCAGGGAAAGCAGAAGTTGCTACAGATTGCGCGAAACACCGAAACGTTAAAACGGATGTTCTTGCAAGGAAAGCGGAAGTTGCTACAGCTTGCGCGAAACACCGAAATGTTAAAGCAGAAGTTCCTACAGAGAAAGCAGAAGTTGCTACAGCTTGCGCGAAATACCGAAATGTTAAAGCAGAAGTTCCTACAGAGAAAGCAGAAGTTGCTACAGACTGCGCGAAATACTGAAATGTTAAAGCGGAAGTTCCTACAAACTGCGCGAAATAAAAAACGTTAAAGCGGAAGTTCTTACAGACTGCGCGAAATAAAAAAGACAATTACTCGTTGATGCCCTGGTATGATGTTAAGCTTTACGCTGGCGATCGCTTGATTGTTTTAGCCACAAGCAGTAGTTTGCAGCGAATTGAATGGGTTAAGCTTCCCCGGTCTGAAGACACGGGGATTTCTGAAGAGTCCACAATCGAACTTTCTTAGGCTGACTTAAACAGCCTCTACCTACTCCACTTAAGTCAAACTTAAATATCGCAGCTACTTTTCTGATTATATTAATTGCCCCGTGGCAGTCTGAATTTATTTTGATTCCCGTTGAGGTTTGAAACTGACCTCTTGTTATCCGAATACCACTGCTTTTCCACCCTTCAGGTTTTGCGCCGAATGTAGGTAGCAAATCATTGTCGATAAACGAACTCTTGGAGGTATAACTCTCTTCAGTTTCAATAAAATCAATCCCGTATTGTTCACATAACTGCTCAATACGTTTTTTCAGCCTAGCCGTAGGGATTTGAACAAACTTTTGATTGTTCGTTTTACCCATATTAGCACCATCTTTTTGTCCTTCATTCCAACCGAAAACAATCGAACCAATTTGATTATCAACACAATGGGTTATTACAACTCTTGCAGCTTTATTAACAGCATCTCGCATCTGACGATTACGTTTTTCTGTAATGACTGCAAGTCTATTAGACCAAAATCCTTGAGGTTTTCCTTCCTTTATTTTGGCAACTGACTTGTTGTACCATTGATTGAAAGATTTTAGATGTAACCCATCGACTATAAAAGACGTTCCTATATTAGACACACAGGTTAACCAGTTATCTATTCCGTGGTCAATTCCCAATACTTTAGATTTATCAAACTCGACAATCTTTGAGTCTGTTTTGTAGACAAACTCCGCATAGAAGCATCTGTTTCTTGGCAATATTCTAACTTCTCTGATGCTTTTAAAGTCTAAATTTGTCGGCATGGGCAGATCAAAACAATCAACACCAAACCAGATATTTACCAAGCTACCTAGAGGAAACCTGAGCATCCCGTCTTTTAATTTAAGAGAGCGCCCTGTAAAGGTGGCTAAGGCTAAACCCCCAGATGTCCTGTAATTAGGTAGTTTGGGTTTTTGAGTAACTGTGCCTTTCTTTATCCCCTTCACTAAACCAATGTAAGACTTGAAAGATTCAGCCACGCTAGTTAATATCTGTTGCGCCGTATCTGAATATAAAGCTTGATAATGCTTATTCTTTTGAATAGTTCCTAGCTGCTTGTGTAAATCGGCTTTATTTGGTAAGTTACCTGTCTTGAAATAAAGCTGACGACTGTAGTAAATTCCGCAATTAATTAAGCTATTTGCTTCTGTGCAAACATACTCAAGCAAGGCTTTTAAATCCTTGTTTGGGGTAATTAAAATCTGCTGACATCCATACACAGTTCAAATACCTTTTTGTCGTTTTTCTTGACCTGTCAACTATAGCTAAGTTAAACTAAGTTTGTCAACAGGTCGAAATAAACAACATGAAAGCCGCCCTTGAGTATAGAACTGGTAATCATTCAAAAGGTAATGCAGTAGTTCATTTAGTCTGGATACCAAAACGAAGAAAAAGAGTTTTGGTTGGGGAGATAGCTAAACGCCTTAGACAAATCATTAATGAGCTAGCTTTAGAAAAAGACTGGGATGTTTTAGCGTTAGAAGTCGCCCCCGACCATGTACACTTATTTGTGGAGCATCAACCGGATATCGCTATTAATCAGATAGTAAAAGCCTTCAAGGGACGTTCATCCTATATGTTACGTAAAGAATTTCCACAATTATTAAAACTACCTAGCCTATGGACTAATAGTTATTTCTACTCCACTACCGGACAGGTTTCAACAGACGTAATTAAAAGGTATATCGAAGATCCACATCATAATTAATCTTGACGGTGGTTTAAACCACCGTTGGCACTTCCTCCACGCATCTATTGCCAAGTGGCTTCCCTGCCGTTCAGCGAAGTTTTTGTGATTATAGGGGCGCAATATCAATATATTGTGCCCCTACACATACATCTAGTTTTACCACTGTAATAGCCTGAAGTTAAAACAAACAACAGTTCTATAGCTCCTACAGTGTTGGTAAATACTATCTAGAACGAGTACCTGTTACTTCATTAGGATCGTTATAAGCCCGGACTTTTTCACGATTACGAGCTAGACCTGCTAAACCGGCTAGACCAAGTAAACCTAGCCAACCCCAATCGAAACCGCGATCGCTAGTTCTTTCGGAAGCTGCAACGCCTGCATTCCTATTAGTACCTGTAGCATCACTACCTGTTGTCCCACTACCTGTAGTGCCAGTACCTGTAGCATCACTGCCTGTTGTCCCACTACCTGTAGCATCACTACCTGTAGTGCCAGTGCCTGTACCACTACCTGTAGTGCCACTTGTACCATTACTACCTGTACCTGTACCTGTAGTGCCACTTGTATCACTACTACCTGTACCTGTAGTGCCACCTATACCACTTGTACCACTACTATCTGTACCTGTAGTGCCACCCATACCACTACTACCTGTACCTGTAGTGCCACCCATACCACTTGTACCACTACTACCTGTACCTGTAGTGCCACCCATACCACTACTACCTGTACCTGTAGTGCCACCCATACCACTACTATCTGTACCTGTAGTGCCACTTGTGCCACTTGTACCTGTAGTGCCACTTGTGCCACCTGTACCTGTAGTGCCACTTGTGCCACTTGTACCTGTAGTGCCACCTATACCACTTGTACCACCACTACCTGTACCTGTAGTGCCACCTATACCACTTGTACCACTACTACCTGTACCTGTAGTGCCACTTGTGCCACTTGTACCTGTAGTGCCACCTATACCACTTGTACCACCACTACCTGTACCTGTAGTGCCACTTGTACCACTTGTACCACTACTACCTGAGCTACTACTGCCAGCACTGGAGCCTGCGCTACCAGAGCTTCCGCTACCAGAGCCTCCGCTTTGAGCAGAAACAGAAGGAGGTAAGGACAAAGAAGCGAAACTGATGGCAAAGACAGTAGCCAAAACAGCTTTAGATAAATCAAAAGGCTTCATAGTTATAGTTCCTTTTATGTTCTAGATTTCTGTACTTGATTTTCAAAACCGATATTGTCTACTCAATCTACTGCTAAATTAGGGAATTTTTTACAAGACAGATTGAGGAGTCTTTAACCTAGTTTCTTTTGGAAAATTGAAAGCATTTTAAGCTCCCACACACAACAATTTATTTAACTGTTTCTCAGATTCAAACTAATTCATAATTAGTAATTACTAATTGATGATCTGATTGTGAACCCAATAACAAAGTTGTTTATTCACAACTGCAAGGAATAATAATGTTTATTTTTTATAAAATTACATTCACTCGCATCATAACTTTTAATTACTTATTGTGAATTATTTTGTGATTCTTATTCAGGATAGCTGCTACTTTTGTGCTGGGCCTCTACCATAAGAGTAAAGTCAATTCTATCGCAGGAATTAATTTGGCATTAAAGTTAGTTTACGAACGTGAAGATAATGAAAATTTTTGGAGCTTGCAATTAGACAAGCAGGCTTCAAGATAAGCACAATCTTCACACTGGGAATTCTGCCCTGGATTGGCACATCCACAGGGAGGGTTCACAAAACATTTACAAGGATCTTTATGTGGTCGGGATTTTTTGGATATAAAGTATAAAGCTGCTTCTTGTAGACAAAAAACAAAATCTTTAACCATAAAATTTCGTACCAATCATAATGAATGTAAGGATTTTTTAGTTACTTCTTTAGATGCGTTAACTAAATAGGGAAGATAAATACAACTATAAATCATT
The DNA here is from genome assembly GCF_003113895.1 of Nostoc commune NIES-4072. NCBI lineage: Bacteria > Bacillati > Cyanobacteriota > Cyanophyceae > Nostocales > Nostocaceae > Nostoc > Nostoc commune. The sequence continues at coordinate 2,102,539 of NZ_BDUD01000001.1, forward strand.
AAAGTAGCTGGTTATAGCCTCTAAAGCCATATATATAATATAAGACATGACGTTTAGCTTGCTTACTCAATAGGGTAAACTACAGACCTTTTAATTATTTACACTGGCTTATTTAATAAATACAAGCGATCGCTAAGTTAAACAGAATTTTGACCTTACTTAATCTAATGACTTTATTACATTAATTTTTGTTAGTTGGATGGAAAATAAACTAGAAATTTTAACCAGCTAAATGCTGCTAACATTTGAGACTAGATTAAGATGCTATGCAAGTATATTTCACTTGAAAATTTATAACTTCATACTTCAGGTGTGTCTTACATTAGACTTAAGGAATATCTTTATTGTCAGTTAGTTTGTATAAGTCATTAAGTGAAATGACTTATATAAATTCTTTACCTTCTGCGTCTCCACTGGCTGTACGAACATTAAACTAAAATGGTATTCCCAAAGATATATTCAGAATGTACTAGCGTTGAGTTTTCATCCATTTGGTATGTCACGAAACTTGTTTGACCAGAGAAGCATATACTATCTTCCAAATGGCTCATGCGAACTGCAATATCTAAAATTTTGTTGTCGTGAGCGATCGTTATTGGATTTTGGACAAATAAAAAGTGTGAGCGTAAATTTATGCTAACACTAGAAATCCCCTTAGATGAGCGCCCATATTTTCAGTAACCTGGCGTATTTATTTATTTTTAGATGGTTGGTTTTCCGTGCCGATTTACTTAGATTCATATTTGAACATCTTTAGCAAAATTCCTGAGTTCATTTGGTCATTGTCAGTAGTGACCCCAAGAGAAGGAGAAGGAAACTCGTCAGCGTGCCACTAAGTAAAAAGCAGGTATCACCGTATAGTGTGAATCATGGGGAACCGAACTTTTATAATTTTTACGTAGTATACAGAAATTTGAAAGCTATTAAACCGAAAATATACTTAAAATTTCAGTACTAGTTATTTTATACGAGCGAAATATTACTGTATTTTTTTTGAAGGCATCTATATATATTAAAGAATTCATTTCAGAGAATCTACGGTAACAAAAATCAAAGCGATCGCGGTACTTTTATTTCAATAAACCTTACATCCTCAGCTTGAAAACTCAGAAAGGATGACAGATAGAGGATGTAAAAGCTCTAACTGCTATTCTGTACTAGCCCAACGCTAGTACACGAAAGCTCTGACAAACGCCGAACGTGTTCTTCTTTAGAGTATCAGAAGCCACTCTCTAAGCCTCTGCGCGTCTACAGAGGTCTTAGTCTCAAAACCTCTTTCTTCGCACTTTAGCGCACTTTGGGCTTTGGTGAAGACTTGTGCAGTGTATAGGTTTTTATGATGGAATTTTTAAATAATTTTTTCTCTACTAGCCAGTTTATTCCTCACGGACATTGCTACCTCTGGAAACCAGGATTGGTATGGTTGCATCTCGTTTCAGATGTGTTAACTGGACTTGCTTATTATTCAATTCCAGTAATGTTGGTTTATTTTGTCCGTAAACGGCGAGATGTGCCTTTTGGTTGGATGTTCCTAATGTTTGGCATATTTATCGTTGCTTGTGGCACAACCCATTTAATGGATGTGTGGACGCTTTGGTATCCTACCTATTGGCTATCAGGGTTAATTAAAGCTATCACTGCTTTTATCTCAGTATTAACAGCCATAGAACTTGTGCCATTAATACCCCAGGCACTGGCTCTACCGAGTCATACCCAACTAGCAAAGGAAATTGCTGAACGCATACGGACTGAGAAGGTGCTGAGGGAAAGTGAACAACGATGGCAATTAGCTTTGCGCGGCAATAATGATGGAATTTGGGACTGGAATGTTAAAACCAATGAAATGTTCTTTTCGGTTCGCTGGAAGGAAATGTTCGGTTACGAAGACAAGGAAATTTCTAACTATTTAGATGAATACCTCACACAAGTGCATCCTGATGATCTTGACTGGGTGACACAAGCAGTTCAAGATCATTTTGCTCATAAAACACCGTTTTACACTATCGAATATCGATTTTTATGTAAAGATGGGACTTACAAATGGATTTTGGATCGAGGTCAAGCACTGTGGGATGAAGATGGTAACGTAGTGCGGATGGTAGGCTCACATACTGACATTACTGAGCGCAAGCAAGCAGAGAAGGCACTAAGTAGCCTACTTAACCAACTAGAAAGCAAGGTTGAGGAACGGACAGCAGAATTAACAAAAATTAATCAATCACTACAGGCAGAAATTACTGAGCGCCAGCGAATAGAACAAGCATTGCGAGAAAGCGAACAGCGATTTCGTGCTACATTCCATCAAGCTGCTGTTGGCATCGCCCATGTAGCTATAAATGGAAGGTGGTTATTAGTTAACCAGAGGCTTTGCGATATTGTCGGTTATACACCCGAAGAACTACAGTTGCTAACTTTCCAAGATATTACTCATCCAGATGATCTTGATGCCGACCTGAAATATATTGATCAGATTTTAGCAGATAATATTCAAACTTATTCGATAGAAAAGCGTTATTTCTGCAAAGATAGCTCCATTGTTTGGGTTAATCTCACCGTGTCTTTAATGCGCGAAGCGAGTGGGGAGCCAAAGTATTTTATTTCTGTGGTCGAAGACATTAGCGAACGACAAGCCGCACAGCGCGATCGCCAGGAGTGGGAGGCACAAATTCAAGCTTCACTCTTAGAAAAAGAGGTATTATTAAAAGAAATTTACCATCGAGTCAAAAATAATTTACAGGTTATTTCTAGTTTGTTAAGCTTGCAATCTGCTTATATCAAAGATCCAGACGATTTAGTAATATTTAAACAAAGCCAGCAGCGAATTGCCTCAATGGCTTTAGTTCACGAAAAATTGTATCAGTCTCAAGACTTGGCAAGGATTAACTTCGGTGAATATATTCGAGATTTGGTAGCAAGTTTATTTAGTGCTTATGAAGTAAATGAAAATGCGATCGCTCTGAGAGTAAATATCGATGAGCAAGTATTTCTTGGCTTGGATACAGCAATTCCCTGTAGTTTAATTATCCATGAACTTGTATCTAATTCTTTAAAATATGCATTTCCAGCAGGTAGAAATGGTACGATTTATATCGAAATGAGCAAAAACATTGACCATGAGATTACACTTATAGTTAGTGATGATGGGATTGGTTTACCATCGAATTTCAATTTTAAAAACATGGCTTCTTTAGGCTGGCAGTTAGTAGATGCTTTAACCAATCAAATTACAGGTAATATTGATATCCAAGGTGATAGCGGAGTAGAATGCCAAGTGAAATTTACATTAATATAAAATAACTAAAATATGACAAAGGCAAAAATTTTAGTTGTGGAAGATGAAGCTATTGTTGCCAAAGATTTGCAGCTTCGACTTATAAAATTCGGTTACACTGTTCCTGCTATAGCTTCTTCAGGAGAAGAAGCAATTAATAAAGCAGTAGAAATATCCCCCGATTTAGTACTAATGGATATTAAGCTTAAAGGAACGATGGATGGGATAGAAGCTGCCGAAGAAATCTATAAACGTTTGGATATTCCAGTAATTTATTTGACTGCTTATGCAGATGAAAACACATTAACACGAGCTAAGATAACCGAGCCTTTTGCTTACCTAATCAAACCTTTTAAAGAAAGAGAACTACAAATAAATATTGAAATAACTCTGACTAAACATGGTTTAGAAAAGCAATTAAAGGTAAATCAAAAATGGCTAGATACGCTTTTAAAGAGTATCAGCGATGGTGTCATTGCTAGCGACATGCAAGAATTGGTAACTTTTATGAATCCGGTTGCCGAAAATCTAACCGGATGGAAACAGGAAGAAGCTTGTGGCAGGAATTCATCAGAAATATTCAATATTGCTAATGCAGAAACTCATGACTCTCTTGAAAGCCCAATCATAAAAGTCCTTCAAAATGGTATTATCATCAGTATCCCAGCAGAAACTATTCTGATTACTAAAGATGGTGGAGAAATCCCAATTGATGATAGTGCTGCACCAATAAAAGATGATCAAGATAATATTACAGGTGCTGTATTAGTTTTTCGAGATATTACTGAGCGCAAACGAGCGATTGAGACGCGTAAAAAGCAAATTGAGCAAGAACAACTTCTGGTGCAATGGGAGGAGATAAATCAACTCAAAAATGATTTTTTGAATTTAGTTTCTCATGAACTACGATCGCCTCTGGGTAATATAAAGTTAATGATTCAAATGATCCAACTATCTCCTCTTACTGAGGAAGCTCAACGCTATCTAGAACTGATGGAGGGTGAGTGCGATCGCGAACTAGGATTAATTAACGATCTACTAGACTTACAACGCTTGGAAAACTCATACTATCCAGTGATGACACCTGATTCCTTGCTCTTACAACAGTGGTTACCTTGGGTTATTGAGCCATTTCAAATCCGTGTTCAAGAACATCAGCAAACCCTACAGATAAATCTTGCTTCAAATCTCCCGCCCTTGTTCTCAGATGGCATTAACTTGGAACGAATTTTAGTAGAATTGCTTAATAATGCCTGTAAATACACACCTGCGGGTGGTGAAATTGTCCTAAGTGTACGTCACAATTCCTTGGAAGTGCCTGCAAAAACCATTATTACTATTAGTAATTCAGCAGAAATTCCGGTAACAGAGTTACCACGAATCTTTGAGAAATTTTATCGCATTCCCAATGCAGACATCTGGAATCAAGGTGGTTCGGGATTAGGTTTACCTATAGTACAGAAATTAGTCAAACAACTGCAAGGAAACATTCAAGTAGAAAGCAATAATGGATGGACGACATTTACTGTCACGTTAACTGATTTATAGGTTTTTAGCTTCTATTAAAACTTTTGCAACATATAGCTAGAGGCACACATCTATACGCCCCTACAACCGATTTATTTGTCACCAATATTTTTGTAATGGTATGAGATAATTAATCCAAATTATTAAATTCAGAAAAATGTCATTACATATATCTTCCACACCTCAAGGTTTTAGTGCATTCATTACTAATTTGGGAATACGAGATACAACTGATGATTTTGTATTTATTAAATCATCAGTTCCTTGTGTTGCTGATGGAGTCTTTACTCAAAGTCTTTTTGCCGGGCCAAGCGTTACTATTAGCCGTAATAATTTAAAAGATTCACAAGCACAAGGAATTGTTGTTATATCTAAGAATGCAAATGTAGCTAATGGTTCTGTTGGCATCTCTGACGCCCAAGAAGTTTTGCAATTAGTTGCAACCGAAACTGGAATTGCTGCACATAATATTGTGATAGCTTCTACAGGTGTAATTGGCAGACGTTACCCAATTGAAAAAATCCGGGCAGGTTTATTAGGATTGGGCAAAAAATTGACTGCTGCTGATTTTCATGCCGCAGCCCGTGGTATTATGACCACCGATACAGTCCCAAAAATAGCTACACGACAAATAGGCAATGCCAAACTAGTAGGAATTGCTAAAGGTGTTGGCATGATTGAGCCTAATATGGCTACCCTGCTAACTTTCTTTTTTACTGACGCGGCAATTTCTGCAAATAGCCTTCGTTCTATTTTTCGCTCTACTATAGATAAAACTTTTAACTGCCTAAGTGTAGATACTGACACTTCTACTAGTGACTCTGCCGTGATTCTAGCTAATGGAATAGCCGGTGAAGTTTCAGAAGCAGATTTTGCCAGTGCATTGCAAGAAGTTGCACAAGAATTGGTGCTGAAAATTGCCAGAGATGCAGAAGGCGCTACTAAAATTATTGAGGTGACTGTGGATTCAGCAATTAACTATACACAAGCTAAAACAGTAGCTAAAGCAATTGTGAATTCACCATTAGTAAAAACCGCCGTCTATGGAGCAGATCCGAATTGGGGACGAGTCGCTATGGCTATAGGCAAATGTGAAAATGAACAGCAGATAAATCCAGAGATAGTTGTTATTAGTTTTGATAACGTGAAAGTTTATCCTAATACCTTAACTGATGAAAATCTGGAACAGTTGCGGCAAATCATGTCCAAAGATCAAGTAAGAATTCATGTTAGCCTCAATATTGGCGACGCCTCTGCAACTGTATGGGGTTGCGATCTTTCAGAAGGCTATATAGAAATTAATGGCAAATATTCAACTTGATTAACATTTGTAGGGTGTGTTATGCCGTAGGCTAACGCACCATCCCATATTTTCGGTGCGTTATGGACATTAGCCCTAACGCATCCTAACAGATTCAAGCCTGGATGAGGTTTTCCTACTTGTGTAGGTAGTCCAGCTAGCAATGAGAGAAATGGTATCAGTCAAAATGCGGTTATGTGCTTTATCTTATGAGCAATTCCACGGTGATAGCATTAGTCGTCATCTAGAGATGGATAAGTGGCGCAGGTACATGAAGAACTAATTGCTTTGTTAAAAAAGTTGACGTAAGTAGTTATTGTGTATTATAGTATGTTACATAAAGAATGAGTTAGATTAAAAAGGTTTACTAGCCAGTACAGCGCGGTGAAAATCAAATTACCATTTGTACCCAATTAGTTAATATTACGAGAAAAATTTTTCAAAATCTCATACTTAATCTCAAATAACTCGATTAACGCTACATAACTAATAAATATGGATTTTGACTATTTTAGAAGTAATGAAGGCACTCCGACAAATAATACCCGACAAAGTTTGCTTGCTAGCGGTTGGCGACCGTTTAACCGAGAATTAGACTGGGAGTTTTTGTGGCAACTGTTGTATAGTGACTACCGCGAATTAACTCAAAAAAGCTTGAATTTAGCGAGTAATCTTGCTGATGTTTTGGGACGAAATAATTATGCTTGGTGGGCTAATATATTAAATGTTGTATCTGAAAATACCCGCTACGAAGTTGAAAAGTTTTGGAATTACATCACGCCAGATCCTCAATCACCAGATCATCGCTACAAAGATGTTTTGAGTACGGAAACGCCCATCGTTCAATTCGTTAGTCGTAGTAGCATTCCCATTGATTATGTTCTTAATCGACTACAAGAAATTACAGTACTACGAGTTTTAGGAGTGTTAGGTAATCCCGACATTATTACCCAGTATTACTCAGAAAGAGATTTTTATTTTCCTATAGATAAATTTATTAGCTGGGAACGCTTAGACGTTATCAATACTGTTTATGCTTACTGGGCAAAGTATGACGTTTGGTTGCAAATTGATCCCTACGATCGCGGACGACGACAATATAGTTTAATGGCGAAAAATCTCGCGCCACTAATTAACAAAGCGACTTATGACTTAGCAGTTATGCTGAGTGGATATCAAAGTCGTGTAGGCAAGGTTCACAGTCAATTTAACATTCGCACATTTCCAGCAGATATCCAAAACTTTACTGATTCTGTACAACAAGCGATTCTGAATCAAAACCAGTTAGCGGTTGTTGTACATGGGCAACCAGGTACTGGTAAGACAGTCTGGACACAAGCAGTAGCAAAAGAAATTCTTGTACCTTTGGGGTATGTAATTTTTATTTTAGATCATGATGCGATCGCTAACTTTGTCCCACCGACTTACATAGAGCGTATTTGTATCGTTATTAACGAAGCTGATAATCTAGCGCAAAATCGTGCTTCTGAGGTAGCGCAATACAATAACAAAACCGAACACATTCTGAGTTTGCTAGATGGTACTTTGTATCAGAGTGTAATTGATGAGTCTGGTATTCAGATGCAGCAACGCTTAGTTGTGTTGATGACTTGCAATACTACTGAAAGATTAGATCCAGCCATGTTACGTAAAGGCAGGGTGGATTTAATATATGAGTTTACGCAACTATTTATTTGAAGTTTCAGCAATTTTGCCAAAGTTTTACCTGTTTTTGTGATACAAGTTGATGCTCTTTGCGCCAAGCTTGGGGAGGTAAACCGTGATGTTGGCGAAACTGGCGGGAGAAATGAGACACATCCTGATAGCCTAATGCTTTCGCTATCTTCTCGACTGTCTGATCGTTATTTTGGAGTAGAAAACGTGCTCCCGCCATCCGGCGTTTGACAATCCAGCAGTTTACAGTCTCACCTGTTTGCTTTGCTACTCGGTTAGTTAAATAAGCAGGTGAGTAACCAACAGCAACAGCCACATCACACAAAGTAATTCCTAGATGATAATTAGCTTCGATAAAGTCAAAAACTTCTTTTAATTGGGGAATGTAAGGAAAAATTGACTTGGGAGGGATCATGATTTCTGTATCAGGTGCTTCTCTACCAGAGACTTCCCTACTGACTGACGCTCCTAACGTCGCTACCGCTTCGCTATCGCTAACGCCAACACCACCACCTACAGCGATCGCTGTGGTATTCTCTGCAAATACTGATTGTGGAGCTTTTTCTAATTTCATCGCCCACCAGTATTGTAGGGTAGCTTGCTTTTGTAGGCGAATAGCGATCGCTCTGAGTAATTCGTCTAGTGTAGAAGGTTTGGTAAGATAGTCGTCTGCTCCCAATTCCATAGCTTTGCGAACATCTGCTTTGGTACTACTACCAGTCAGAAAAATGAACGGAATAATTGCTGTAACAGGATCTTGGCGTAGCGTATTTAAAACGCTATAACCATCCATATCAGGCATTGTGATATCGCAAATTACTAAGTCGGGTATATACTCTTGTGCTTGTTGGATACCAGCAAGACCGTTGTCAGCACCTATCGTATCAAAACCTTTAGCCTCAAGACCCATTAAATAAAGGTTGCGGGTAACGTTATCATCTTCAATGACAAGAATTTTCTTTGGTGATTCATGCATAATTTTTATTACCATAACTTTTCGCAGAAGCTGCTTACTATACTTTTTGGTGAGTATGTAAATAGGCGTGAGATTAATTACTTCGTTCCGAGAGTTATGATTGTTAAGCTGTTAATTAAGAATTATCTTAAATTCAACATTCACAACTCGGAACTACTAAACTCTGATTTGATTAATGGCAAGATCACAGTAAATGTAGTACCTACATCAACTTGACTTTCTACAAATACTTGACCGTGATGTAAATCTACAAGGGTTTTAAGAATTGATAGTCCTAATCCAGTACCAGGTATACTATCAATATTAGTACCACGGTAAAATGGTTCAAATATTCGTTGCTGATCTGCTACTGAAATACCGATCCCCCTATCTTTAACCTGAAAAATTACTTTCTCATTTTTGCAAGAAAGTTTCAAATCAATTGCAATGTGCGAGGGAGAATACTTTATTGCATTGTCGAGCAAATTTTTCAAAATTGGCTCTAACAGTTTTTTATCTATACAGGCTATTAAAGAGCTATATTGACTTACAAAATTAATCGGAATTTGGCTAATGCTCATCTGCATTTGGGCAACTAAATCATTACAGAACTCAACTAACTCCAGTGGTTTAGGTTCACAGTTTATTTTTGCTGCTTCTGTTTTAGAGAAGAACAAAATATCATCCAACATCTGACTGAGTTGTTCGGTAGCTTTTTGAATGTGATCTAGTAATGGTTGTATTTTCTTCTGTGTACGTTTGTCTACTTCTTCCTTTAGTAAGCTATTAGAAAATGAAACAATATTTAGTGGTGTACGGAATTGATGGCAAACCATAGAAAGAAAACGCGCTCTTAGTTCGCTAAGTTGTTTGGCTTGTTCTAAAGCTTGGTTAAGACTTAATTCTGCATATTTGTAATCGGTAATATCGATGCCTGCAACCATTTCTACTGATTTTCCACCAAAATCCAGCCCTCCATCCAGCATTGCAACCGCGCAAGCTAGCCAGCGCTCCGTACCGTTTTTTGTCAGAATACTCATCTCCTGATATTCAAAGTTTGCTGCTTCACCCTGCTTACGTATCTGCCTGCCTTTTTTGCTTTTAATCAGTCTGCGAAGATCAAAGCCTGTTAGCAGTTCCTCTTTTGTGTAGCCAGTGAGTTGCTCTACTGCTGGATTTATATAGCAAAGTCGCGTGCCTTGAATCAGAAAGGTGCTAACATCTGTTGTTTCTGCTAAAGCCCGAAATCTAGCTGCATTCAACCGCAATGCTTCTTCAGTCTGTTTCGATTCGGTAATATCCCAAATACTCCACACTCTACCAATAATTTTGCTATCGAGCCATTGAGGCTTAGAGTAGTGTGCAAAAACTCTTCCATCGTTCAACTCCAGAATGTCGTAGCTCTCGAAATCAGATTGGCTAGACACTTCCCAAATCAGCCGACTAAAGGCTTGTGGATCTTTAAGTTGGTTCTCAAAAAAGGCTTTGCATCGAGGGCATTTCTTAGATAGTATTAGAGACTCCGGGATCTGCCACATATCCACAAATTTCTGATTCAAGCTCAGAATATCTCCCTCAAAGTTAACTGCAACAATACCAATGGCAGTAGATTCGAGAGTAGAACGAAGCAAAGAAAGAGATGTTTCTAGTTCTACTTCTTTTGCCTTGAGTTGAGAAAATTCCTGTTGCAAATTGTCTTTGGCATCCCTTAATTCATCAGTCCACTTTTGCACGCTCAGTTCTACTATTTCATCACTTATCTCACGAACAAAAGCACAGCCAAATTCCATATCTTGTTGTTTGACATAGCTAATGGATATTTCTACCAGAAATATTCGACCTCTTTTTGTCCGGTAACGAGATTTAAAGGTAAGGGAATTTTGTGAGCTAATATCTGACCAATTGTGTAGAGAAAAATCTACATCTATATCATGCAGCCTCATGGAAAGTAATTCTTCACGCGAATACTCAGTCATCCGACAAGTGGCATCGTTGACGTAAAGAAACTGTGCGTTTTCTCCTAAACAGAAGGCAGCATCTACAGCGTGATTTATTAGGAAGTGAGCAAACTTCATCTCTACTTCTGGTTGTAGCACCCATTGATTATTTGATCTAGCTAATGTAGAATCGCCAGAATTCATATTCCTACTTCCTCCTGGTAATCAATCAGTACCATAGCCATTAATGAGTTAATAGTCATAACTTACTAAAATCTTTGGCGCACCGTTAGGTTGTTCAAGAATAAGATTAGTTAGTAAATTAAAAAATATTACTAATCCTGTTAACAAAACTTATCATACCAATAAAAAGTGAATTATTAAACCAATCTTCGGTTAAAAAAAACTAAATATTTAAAATTTATTCTTGTCCCAAGCAGCTTTATATAGCAAGGAAAATATAGACGAATCAAATCAAGATTAGCCAATAAAATTTATTAGATAAGAGTTCAAAACTCCTAATGTATATAAGTAGAAAAAATAAATATTTTACATTTAAACTAGTCCTGCACCAGAGCCAACTTAACTTTATCGTTCACCAATCATGCGTTTTGACGAACTATTGGTGTCGATTCGTTTAATTTTCAACATAAAGAAATTTGCACTGCTGGGCTTGGCTTAAATGAACAAAATTTATTCATCAACTTATTTTTCTTAAATTATCTTAACTTACTCTCTCAGGGATTTAACTACAAAAGGATATCTTTAGTCATCCGTCCTCAGAAATACATTTGTATTAGAAAAATTGCGGTTTTTTACGTGTTGTTTTTAGATTTTGGTTATATATAAAACAGACTTATTTATAGTGTACGGATTTTGAGGTAATACTATACATCATAAATCATAATTTTTCTCAATAAATCACCTATTTAGTATTTAGCCATCTCTCAAAAGAAAGATAAAAGTTAAATAATTATGTATTTTTCGTTACAAAGAATTGCATCAATAAGTTGTTAGTGGCAATATAAAGGCCGGCAAACTGTTGTAGTTAAGCTCATACTTTAACTCGGATAATTTGTAACGGCGAGTTGAAGAGTGAATAATCAAGCTTTTTTCTCGACTGTTGACAGCTTCGGGGTGAGGCTCTAAAACTAGGACTTACTCACAAAAAATGCCCTAAACCCTTTCAAAACAGGACTTATAAGGTTCTTTCGGTTGGAGAAAGTGGTGTAGGGTAGGGGAAATCTAGAAGCAAAAGAATTGACAATCAGATCAAAAAATTTTCTATTGTACATTTGATAATGTGTTTTTGCAGCGATGCCTACGGCGGGCTACGCCCACGCAGTTTTCAGAATAACTAAGTTGAAAATGTCCCAATCACGATAAAAGCGAAAAAATTAACAGCTTCATCAAAAGATTTTTCATTGCAAATAGGCTTTGCTTGTACTAAGCATCACCATATTGCACCTCGCCAAGAGGGACGTTTAATTAAAGCAGCGTTATTAAACTTAACTATATTGAGTTTTGTAAAGTTTATGAGAAGTGCTTGGATCAAGGTTATTTGCTGGTTTATAGCCCTTTATATGGTTTAGTTTTTCCCCGCCAACCTACTTAAGCACTGTAGTCACCATAGTAAAAACGAAAGATTTGACACCCTCATCAAAGAATATTTGATTGCACAACAGTCTTTGTGTCCCTTATTCTGGTCACAAGAAGCACAGTATTGATTGCTGTATGCTTTGGGTAAAAATTTTTGGTAGTGCGCTCACAAGCATCAATCAGCAGCGATTAACCGTTTCTACAACCGACTAAGCTAGGTCATAGCTGTGAAAGCAACAGAGTCGTTTGTATAAAATACTGCCATCACTGTGATTGTAAACTAAAAAGCCTTTGTGTAATTTTATGTAACTGCGTGAAACTAATGAGTCAAAACTATACTGGTTCAAACTCTCCTCTAATCACCACTGAGCCATACAAGGAATTTCCAGCAAACAGATATGTAGAATCTGTATCTGACGTTTCTCGCCAGGTTGATGAATCGGAGAATAACAACGAAATTCAGCCTTTTTTAAACGACGAAACACCCCCAACGCTCTCAGTTGCCGATGCGATCGCTCAGATGTTGGTAAATTTGGGAGTAAACTACGCTTTTGGTGTGGCGGGTGGTGCGATGGCAAGCCTTTGGGGGGCGCTGTCAAATAGCAGCATCAACGTGTTGAACTTCCGCCATGAAGCAGGAGCAGCATTTGCAGCGACCGAAGCATACTTTGCTAATAATCGCCCCACTGTAGTTTTTACCACAGCAGGGCCGGGGATCACGAATGCTCTTACCGGGTTATTTGCAGCTCGTGGTGAAGGTGCAAAGGTAATTTTGTTATCGGCTTGTACCTCAGCACCGCAACGTGGACGTTGGGCAATTCAAGAAACCAGCACTTACACATTGCCCAGTGGGGGAATTTTTACCCCAGGCGCTTTATTCAACTATGCAATCACTATTGAATCTGCGGCTCAACTACCGCAGGTTTTCCGCAAACTTGCTTTGGCTATGGCGCAACCAGGCGGATTTGTCGCCCATTTGAGCATTCCTACCGCAGTGCAGACAAGTTTAGTTGAGAACA